>JAQGPI010000288.1 GCA_028293175.1 Verrucomicrobiaceae bacterium
ACTTCCCTGCTTCAAGTGAGCGGCTCGCCTGTCGTTGCCGGGCTTCTGGTTGCAGTGTTCTTCGGCCTCGCTCTGTGCGGTATTGCCTGGGCGTTGCGGCATAGTCCAAAGACCGGCTGGCTACTCGCCGCCCCGCTCATCAGCGCGGTGCTCTACGCCGCAATTGGCAGCGTCTTCGGCATCTACTTCTACCCGCGCTTCGTCATTGCTACGGTACCCGTGATGATCGTCGGCCTCTCGCTCTCGGGGCATATATTCAGCGAATGGAGCCAGAAGCGCCGCCTCATCACCTATGCCATCCTGGCCCTTTATATCGTGCCCACGATGCATCAGCGCTCACTGATCATGAGTCGCCCTCATTCTACCGCAGGTGATGCCGCAAAGTACGTGAAGGACTGGATCAAAACCCATCCCGGAAGCAAGGCCCCGCTAGTGATGTGCTATGGCCTCGGTCGCGAAGTCATGTCAGTCTATTATCCGGCAGTGCTTCCCGCCTCGAAAGCCGAAGACATCACCGCTCTTGAACAACAAGCGCGCAGCGAGCAACGCCCGCTTCTCGTGATCCAGGGTTACACTCTCTTCAACCGAACCAAGGCCGCTGACGGCATGAAGCTGCTCGATGACCGCCAGCACTTCGCTGAGCTTGCCGGCTGGCCCGCGCTAGATCCGGATTTCTATTTCCGCGTGCTGGAGGATCGCCAGACACCCTAAGGCCATGATCCGCAACCTCTTGCTCAGAGATGTGGCCTAAGAAGATCTCGCCGTTTTCTTCGAGCACCAACTCGATCCAGAGGCCCGCTGGATGGGGGCCTTTACGCCAAAAGACCCCACTGACCCTGAGTCCTTCATGGCACGCTGGCGACGCATTCTATCCGCTGCCACGATGAAGGCAAAAACCATCGTCTTCGACGGGCATGTGGCAGGCAATGTGATGAGCTACGAAGATGCTCACGGACTGGAGATCACCTATTGGATCGGAAGGGCCTTCTGGGGCCAGGGCATCGCCACCGAGGCGCTCGTTTCATTTCTAGCGCAGGTGAACACCGTCCGCGCTATTTATGCCCGCGTGGCCAAAGACAATACGGCCTCCCTTCGAGTGCTAGAGAAAGCAAGTTCGTAGTGATCAAGGAGAACAAGGGGTTCGCCAATGCACGGGGCGAGGAGATGGAGGAATGGCTTGTAGAACTGCGGTGAAGGTGCGGCCTGGAAGGTAGCTCTAGCGAGGCCAACACCTGATTGCCAAAAGGGAAGCTTTTTGGTATATTATTGGTAATCATGGCCACGCTCGTCATCAAATCCTTCCCGGAAGCCCTCCACGCCAAGCTCAGACAGACCGCCGCTGCGCACCGGCGGTCCGTCACCCAGGAGACTATTCATCTCATCGAAACCGCCATCATCGCGGAAGAGAGGTCTTCTTCTGCCCCTGCCGGTCAATCCAAGTGGGCGAACCGTAAGCTTCTGCCCGAGTACGAGGCCATGATGAAAACAGGAGCCTTCGGTGGTGGCACAGATTCAACGCACATTCTATCCGAGGAACGCGACGCCCGATGAGCGCCGCTTATTACGACACTAACTATCTGCTGAAGCTTCAAATCACGGAGACTGGTACGGCACATGTCCGCAACCACGCCGCCACGGTGGTGGAGATTCACTCGGCCCACCACGGGCGAGCCGAGTTTGCTTCTGCCGCGTTTCGCAAGGTTCGTGAAGGCGTGGCAACGCCCGCCGACTACCGGCGCCTCATGGCCCAATTCAATGCCGACATCGCCGCGACTGCCATCGTCCTGCTCCCCCTGACCGACGTCATTCTCAACCGTGTCGAAACGGTCTTTGCCTCCGCTCCGCCCACCACTTATCTTCGCGCCGCTGACGCCATCCACCTTGCAACTGCCGCCGAACACGGCTTTCCGGAAATCCATTCCAACGATAAAAACCTCCTTGCCGCTGCCACGCTCTTCGGCCTGCGGGGCGTGAATGTAATCCCTTAAGACCGTCCCTCTCAGCACTTCTCCTCTCATGAAACACAATATCGTCTGGTTTGACATTCCTGCCCTCGATCTTGACCGCGCCATTCGCTTCTACTCCGCCGTGCTGGGGAGGGCGGTGAAAAAGGAAGCGATTGAAGGCATGGATCTCGCCATGCTGCCCACGGAGGATGGCGGGCAAATGGGCTGCCTCTGCGTGGTCCCCGACTTCAAGCCCTCCGCCGATGGTATCATGGTGTACTTCGGTGTGAATGGACGGCTGAAGGAAGCCGTGGCAGCCGTGCGGGCCCATGGCGGCACGGTGCAGAATGATGTGCATTCCATCGGCCCCTATGGCTATCGGGCAGAGGTGCTCGATTCGGAAGGCAACTGCATCGCTCTACATTCCGAAACGGAGGAGTAGTTACCCAAACTGGTTCAGACAGTGGCATTGACAGCCGTTATGTAATACATAGTTTAACGCATGATCAAGACCATCACGAAAATTGGCAATTCCCAGGGCATCATCTTTGATTCCGCCCTTCTTCAGCTCGCCCGGCTGAAGGTCGGCGATGAGGTCAATGTCGAGGTTCATGCAGGCGGTACCATTACCATCGCCCCGATGGCTCCTGCCATTATTGAAGCCGAAGCGGCGGCAGAGACTGCTAAACGCCTGATCAAGAAGAACAGCGAACTCTTCCGCCGACTCTCATGACTCCTGCTCTAAAGCATCCCTCGGTCGAGGCGGTTCTCGCCATTCACGAGGAGGTTCTTGCTGCGCATGGCGGTAGTATAGGGCTCCGTTCGCGTGATCTGCTCGAATCCGCTGTCGCAGCGCCTCAGGCTACCATGATGGGTGCCCCGATGATCTCGGACCCTGTCGAGATCGCGGCCGCCTACCTCTTTTACTTGTGCAGTAACCATGCGTTCGTCGACGGCAACAAGCGTGTCGCACTCGCCACCTGTCTGGTTTTTTTGAGTGAGAACGGCCTGCTTCAAAACGAAGAACTCGACGCGGACGACTGGGAAAACCTCACCCTTGCAGTCGCTGCGGGCTCTTGAGCCGCAACGAAGTCACTGAACGCCTGAGAGAGCTTGTCACATCGTCTTGAAAGCCGCACCATTACCGTCCCCTTTCTCCCCATGAAAATCGAAGGCATCAAAGGTTGTTTCGACAAAACGCGCGGCATGTTTTACTTCGCTCGCATGTGCTCGAAGATTCGTCTGCAGGCAGAAGGCAAGCTGCCGGAGAGCTACCATGAATTTCTCGGCACAGGCTTTGACGGCCGCACTTGCCGCTACCTCTCAATGAGCTACGAAGAAGTGAAGGCCCAGGTGCTAGCCGGCAGAAGCGATGACGAAGTGCTTGAGTGGTGCTTCACCAACGGGCGCCGTCTTACCGACGAAGAAGTGCTAATCTACAACAGCTTTATGAGCAAGCGCGGCTGGCATGATGACGAGTCTGATGAATTTATTCCTGCCATGATCAAGGAGTACGGATTTGCGGATGATGGCCGCGTACGCACCGACTTTGATCTGATCGAAATGGATGAAGGGCGCTGGTATCCGCACATGTGGCGCGACGCCTGGAAGTAAATTCCAAACCACATGCCATGAACACGAATACCTCGCGGACCGGTCGGGAGTTTATTCTGCTTTAGCAGCGTGGCACGCCGCGAGTCGGCCCCCTATGGCCGGAAGAGAACAATCACTGTGCCAAGCCGTCCATAAGGCGGCAGGGCCCAGCCAGGCGGTCTGTGTGCCGGAAGCTGGCGGGGGCGCAATACGTTTCCAGCCGCTATAGATTCCGTCTCACTCTCTTGTCTTCGATGACGGCAGCAAGATTGCCCGCCGTATCGTAGTTTGTAGAGCATGCTTTTCCGCATTGTCCCCCTCTCCCTGCTTGTCGCCCTCGCCGCCCAGGCCGCCACGCCGAATGTGAATCCAGAGTCCGTCGCGGGCAATGAGGCGGTGCGCAAAATCATGGAAACCTACGGCGGGCGCGGCACGCTGGCTGACAAAACGCCGCCGCAAAAGCCCGCCGACGCGCTCAAGATGTTCCAAGGTCGCAGTGACGTTGCCGTGGATCTAGTTGCCGCCGAGCCTGATGTTGCCCAACCTCTGTACCTGAGCTTCGACTCCAAGGGCCGCATGTGGGTCATGCAATACATTCAATATCAGTTCCCCGCAGGGCTGAAAGTGGTGAGCTATGACCAGCATTTGCGAGCTAAGTTTGACAAGGTGCCCAAGCCGCCGCCGCTCGGCGAAAAAGGCGCGGACAAGGTCACCATCTTCGAAGACACCGATGGCGATGGCCTTTACGACAAGCACACGGATGCTATTACAGGCCTGAACATCGCCACCTCCGCCATCACCGGCGCAGGCTCCATTTGGGTCACGAATCCGCCCTACCTGCTGCGCTATCCAGATGCGAACGATGATGGCATCCCCGATGGCGATCCCGAGGTGGCGCTCTCCGGCTTCGGCCTTGAGGACACCCACTCGGTGGTCAACAATTTGAAGTGGGGCCCTGATGGGTGGCTGTATGGCGTCAACGGCAGCACCACCACCGGCAACGTCAGCAGCGCGGCCACGAAGAATGTGAAATGGGAAGGCCAGATGGTCTGGCGCTATCATCCCAAGACCAAGGTTTTCGAAATCTATGGCGAAGGCGGCGGCAATCCCTTCAGCCTCGATATCGACAGCAAGGGCCGCGTCTTCACCGGAACCAATGGCGGGGGTACCCGCGGCATGCATTTTGACCAGGGCATGTATGGCATCAAGAACTGGGGCAAGCACGGCCCGCTCACCAATCCGTATGCGTTTGGCTGGTTCGAGCACATGGAAAGCGAAGGCGACAAGCGCCGCTTTCCGCAGGCCTTCGCCATCTATGAAGGCGGCGTGCTCGGCTCCGCTTATGAGGGACGTGTGATCGCGCCCAATGCGCTGGCCAATGTGGTGTGGGTGAGCGAGCGCATCGCCACTGGCTCCACTTTTAAAACCAAGGACGAAGAGAACATGCTGACCACCACGGACCGCTGGTTCCGCCCCGTGAACATTCAAACCGGTCCCGATGGCTGCCTCTACATGGCTGACTGGTATGATACACGCCTCAGCCATGTGCGCCCTGTGGATGACTGGTCCAAAAAGGACGGTCGCATCTACCGCATTCGCCCCGCTAGTGGAGCACCCAAGGTCAAGCCCTTCAACATGCACACGGCACCTGCCGATGAGCTGCTAGGCTACCTGACTCATACCAACGAATGGATGCGCAAGCAGGCGGTGAATGAGATCGGCTGGCGCGAACTGAAAGAGCTCACGCCCAAGCTCAAAGCCATGGCTTCGCAACAAGACGATCCGCACGCGCTTGATGCCTTCTTTGGCCTGGATGTGCTGGATTCCGTGGATGATGCCTATGCTGCTGAGATGCTTCATCACAAGGATCCGTATGTCCGCCGCTGGGCCGTGAAGATCATTGGCGACAAAGGTACGAAATGGAGCACCAGCACGACCAAACTCGCCGCCCTGGCCGTGCACGAGACCCAGCCCGAGGTCATTATTCAACTGGCCGCCAGCGCCAAGCGCCTGCCTGCCGCCGCCAACCTGGCCATTGTCCGTCAGCTCATCGAACACGGCGATGCAAAGGACCCGCGCCTGCCACTGATGACTTGGTGGGCCATCGAGTCGAAGGCGGACAAGGGCGCTGCCGAAGTACTTAACTTGTTTGCCGACAAGGCAGTGTGGGGTTTTGCTTTGTCCAAGACGCTCCTGGTTAAGAACATCGCCAAGCGTTGGGCACTTGCCGGTGGTGAGGCCAACTTCCAGGCTTGTGCCAAGCTGCTTGGCCAAGCTCCCGATGAAGAGTCCCGCGGGCAGGTCGTGGCCGGCCTTGCTTCTGCTTTCGAAGGTGCGGAAATGCCTGCACTGCCAAAGGAACTATCCGTTCCCTTGAACCAGTATCTCAAGACCCAGAGCGGCGATGATATTACACTATCCGTACGCTCCGGCGATGCGGAAGCCGCCCAGCAAGCACTCAAGATACTGAAGGACAAAACCGCTCCTGTGGCCAAGCGCGCCGCCATTGCCCTTGTGCTCGCCGAGATGGGCAAAAAGGAGGTGCTGGAGCCCCTGCTCGCCGTCTTCAGCGCTCCTGCCAACGAAGCCCTCAAGCGCGCCTTGCTGCCCGCCGTGGCCAAGTTTGAAGACCATAAAATCGTGACCGCCATGCTCGATGGTTACGAGCAGCGCATCGCGGGCGAAAAGACCCTGCGCGAATCCGCCCTGCGCACCATGGCGGGCCGCAAGGACTGGGCGAAGATGCTCATCCACGCCGTGGACACATGGAAGGTGCCGGAGAAGCACGTACCCATCGACATCATCCGCCAGCTCTCGCTGTTCAACGATCCAGACATTAACGCCGCCATCGACAAGCACTGGCCCGGCAAGCTCGCCGCTGCGCCCACCGAGGACATTATCAAGGACAACAAGCGCATCAAGGAAGTGCTGCGCGGAGGCCTCGGCGAAGCAACCAAGGGCAAGGTGCTGTTCACCCAGCGCTGCGCCATCTGCCACAAGCTCTTTGGCGAAGGCAACGCCATCGCCCCTGAGCTCACCGGCTACGAGCGCGGCAATCTCGACTTCTGGCTCACCGCCATTCTCACGCCCAGCATCGAAATCCGCGAGGGCTTCGGCCTGTACGTGGTGAAGCTCAAGAACGGCCAGATCCTCAGCGGCATCATGGCCGGCCAGGATGCGAAGGGCATCACCTTGCGCGATGTTGCCAACCAACTCACTCCGATCAAACAGACCGACATCGTCAGCCTCGAAGCCTCCCCCATCTCACTCATGCCCCAGGGCATGCTAACAGGCATCAGCGACACCGATCTGCGCGATCTGTTTGCTTACATGATGAAGATGGATTGAGAGGCTCAACCAGCAGCTACCTCACAAACGGTGCTTTCTCGTCCAGTAAGAAGATCTGGTTGATCGTCTTGAAGTGAGCGTGATCGGCTTGTTCCCACACGATCTTCTTTTCGCGGGTCACTTCGATGACCTGGGCCTGCTCGCCAATGTGACCATGGCCTAAATAGACACAAAAGACGGTGTTGCCATTGGCGAGGCGCTGACAACCGGCCATGAGGCGAAGTGTATAGCCAGGGATGTCGTTTTCGTTCAGCTCCCACACCACTTTGTCCTGCTCATCCAGCTCAATAACTTTGTGGGCATCGCCGCAGTCGACAAGCAAATGGCCGTCGGGAAGCTTCACCGCCGCATGGGGGTCGCCGGGCACCTTGATTTCGTGTAGTACCTTGCCGTCGCCATCCAGTTCCACGATCTTGCCTTCGCCCTTGAAGCACACGATATAGTGGCCATTCGACAGCTTGCGCGTGCCACGGAACTGGTTGTGCAGCTTGACCTCCGGCGCAGTGACCAGCTTCACTTCTTTGGCAATCTTGCCTGCGCGATCCACTTCAATGATGCGGCTGGTGCCGCACTCGGTGATCAGCACATTGCCATCAGGTAGCGGCTGGCAGGAATGCACCTCCACCGGCTTGTCCGTTGGGGCCTTGTACTCCCAGACAATTTTTTTGTCTGGCGTCACTTCAAGTGCGCCGTTCACAAAGCAGAACAGGTAATTGCCGTTGTCTAGTTTCCAACAGTCCTGCGGGCTTTTGCAGTCCCACTGCCACTGGATTTCGCCCTTGTCAGACACCACGCAAACCTTGCCGCCCCCATAATCGCAGCAGAGGTAAGGATGGGCGGCCTGGGCCGCAGCAGCGAGGAACAACGAAGCGAGAGAGGCGAGGAAAAGGCGCATGGTCAAACCATGACGAAATGCCATTCACCTGTCTATCGGGAAACGCCCGTATCGATGCTATGCACTCGCGGGCAGCCTCTCCAAATCAGCGCGCTTCGCCTCATACGAGGTATTGAACGCCACCGCTTTCGGATCGGGCTGCAAGTTCTGCTGCTGGCAGAAAGCGAGGTACAACTCAGGCCACCAGTTGCGGTGCTCCGTTTTGCCTTGTTCCTTCCATTCACGCCAGCCCGCGAGCACCTTGCTCCAGCATTGATTGCCGTACTCGATGGCTTCCTTTTGATCGCCGAACTGGCTGACGTACCACTCCTTGCCGATGTGCGAATGCAGCACTTCATCAGCCCAGTCATAGTCTTGGAACAGCTTGGAGAGCGGATCGCCAGATTCTGTGCCCACCTCCCATTCGAAGCGTTTGCCGGTCTTCGTCATGAGCCCCTGCTCGATGAAGTAAAGCACCGCGTGCCGTTCCCAGGGCTTGAGCTGGGTGTTCAATCCAAGCGCCCAGGTAAAGTTCACAGCCACCAGTTTTGGCCAGTCGATACCCTGGGATACGAAGCCCACCTCGCCCATCATGGCGTGGCGCGCCTCGTCCCAAAGCTGGCGCGTCATATCCTTGTAATAGCCCCAGGGCTTGTCCGGCGTCTCGGTGAGGATGCTGGCCATCATTTCCGGCACGTCGATCTCGCGTAACCGTTTGTAGTACATCATGAGGGTCTTGTCGCGGCTGCGGAATTCCGGGCTGTAAAGAAACTCCTCCGCATGCACGCCCATGTTGTACGGATCAGGGAAACGGTCATCACGCGCAGGCTCACGCTCATAAACAAAAGGCGTGCCGCTGTATTTCGGTGGCAGGGCTGCCGAGCCACGCGGCATCGCGCCATCCATGTCCCCGGCCGCATCCAGCAGTGATTGCAAGAGTTCCGTCCATGGCTTCATCGTTGCCTTCTGCTCATCGCTCACAAGACAAGCCAGCGCCTTTTCGCCATAAGCCATCGCCTCGTCGATTTCCGACAAGGCAAACTTGACCACCCGCATGGTCGGATGATCCGCCAGTGGGTTGGTATCGGCGAGATGACGCTTCAAGCCGCGCTGCAAGGCAGGCAGCGCATAGCCATACAGGCCACTGATGAGCTCCTCAGTCGTTGGCGCGTTTTGGATTTCCTTGAAGAACAAGTCCAGGTTCTCATCGGGAATCTTGTCCAATCCCAGCGGCGGTGTGCGCATCTCCGCCACACGGCCGCGCATGGCCGTGCAATGCTCCGCGCAGTAGTGACTGTGCAGGCTGAAGGCCATCTTCAATTCATACACCGGCTCCCCCGTGATGCGGGCCGTGAAAATCTGCATCAAGCGCTTCATCGCGAAATGGTGACGCTTCACGCGATCCACGCAGGCTTCAATGCTCAGGCCAGGCTTCATGGCCTCGGCAAAGGTTGAAATGCCTGCTAGCGGCGGCAAGTTCTTGTAAGAGCGGTAATCGGTGTCCATGGCGGCGTGATTCTATCACCATAGACACGTAATCGCCCAGCCGCTTCTTTTGCGGAAGGCTGATCCTCGCTTGTAAAATCGGCTCACTCCGCCGTAAACAGCACCCGGTGAATCGGCACCGGATAAGGCGCATCTGGCCCCCTGGCGGCGGCCCAGAGAATACGGTTCAGGGCATCTTCGGGAGCTTCATCATACTCATCGAAATCCATCATCGCGCTTTCCTTGGCACCGGGTGATTTAGGCGTGTTTTTGGCCAGCAGATCGACCTTCGGTTGAATGACGGCGAAGGGTGTCGTTTCCGCCTTGTCCATGAAGCTGCGGAACATCGGCGTCGCTCCGGCATCGTACTGGGTCATCGGCGGCAGGCCCAGGATCAGCTCCATCGTGCGGATCATGCTGGCCGTGGTGTAGAGCGTGTGATCGACGTAGTGGCGCTTGGTATAGGCGCTAATGACGAAGCCAGTGGTGCGATGCGCGTCCACATGGTCAGGGCCATTTTGCGCATCGTCTTCGATGACAAAGATGGCCATCTCCTTCCAGAACTTGCTGCGGGTGGCGGCTGCCACCATCTTGCCCAACGCCAGATCATTGCTGGCCACGCAGGCCTCTGGAGTATTCGCGCCCGGTGTGGTTCCTTTCGTGTGGTTCTCACCCAGCGCCATGATGGTGAAGCGCGGCAGATTGCCGGTCTCCTCCGCCTTGTGCAGGTCCTGGATCCAGTTCTCGCATTTGTCCATGTCGCGCGGCTGACTCCACTTGCCGCGATTGACGCTAGGCACGCGCTGCGCGCCTTCGCCATAAGTGATGAAACTGAGACCAGCGCGCTTGCAGGAATCCCACAGGTAGCCGCTCGTTGGCGTCTCCATTTCGTCATTGCCTGGAAGCTTGTCCTTGCGTGCCGAGTAGCTCAGTGTCCACGAGCGCTGGTTGAAGTCTGTTGCGATGGCTGCATCGCACCAGCTATGCCCGTCCACGCTCACCTCGCCATTGCAGTAGAGATTGTCGAGCAGCGCGTACTCGCGGGCAATGGAGTGCTGGTTCGGCGTCACGTCTTCACCGTAAATGGTGATCTTGGGATCGCCATTGCCGATGGGCTTGCCGTTCGCGTCCTTCATATCGCCCAGCACCTGGTCATAGGTGCGGTTCTCTTTGATGATGTAAAGCACATGCTTGATTGGGCAGGGATCCCCCACTTTTTGCGGTATCACACTGTTACTTAGCATCGCCGCCTTATGTAGCGTTTCAGGCGTGTACGGACTATTCTTGCGCACTTGCGCCGTATAGGCCGCCATCTCCTTGTCATCTGGTTTGGCAATGAAGGACACGCTGCCTTCCAATGTCTTGCCAGGATGAATGGCCTTCGGCTTCTTGCCCGGCTCCGGATCACCGTCCTTGCTGGGTTTGACCACGCCCAAGCCTTTGCCATTGCCAACTAGCAGCGTGTTATTGTCCGGTGAGACTGCGACGGAAGCTGGATACCAGCCGCACGGAATGAAGCCCTCTACCACGCTCACCTTCTCCGCATATTTTTCACCCGCTTCACTGAGCGATCCGCTGATGTCCACCACCATGATGCAGTTGTTGTCCGCATTCGCCACAAACAGCGTTTTGCTGTCCGGCGAAACCGCCAGCCCGTCCGGCGTACTGCCTTCCGGTGACTGCGGGTAAATGGAGGTGCTGATGATCTCGCGCGTGCCGTCCCATAGCCGCCGCGATGAATCGGCATCCTCGCCCTTGCGTTCCAGGGTCCGCGTTTGAATCACATGCACCGTGTTGTCGCCGGAGCAAGCCACAAACAAGCGGCCGTCAGGTGCCAGCACCATGTCATTGGGCCGCACACCCACGCTCAGTTCGCGCAGTTTTTTGGCGCTTTTGGAATCCACCACGCTCACTGTGCGCGCGCCCCAATTGCTGACATAAAGATGGCGCTTGTCCGCCCCAAAAACACAACTGTGCGGATACGGCCCCACTTCAATTTTAGCCTCCACAGCTAGCGTCGTTTCATTCAGCACCCACACTTCCTGATTGGCCTCGTTGCAGACGTAGAGCTTTCCCGTCTCAGGATGAATCGCAATGCCAGCCAGGAAGCATTGCTCCCCTACCCCGCCCACCTTCACTGTTGGCTGTGCGGTGAGGACACCATTGGCATAATCGAACACATGAATCTCGCCTGTTGATCCGCTGCTGACATAGAGGCGCTTGCCTTCACGATCGAAGACCAGCCCGTTCCAGGTATGCGGCAGCTTGATGAATTCCTTTGTCTCGTGAGTCGCCATGTCCAGCACCCCGAGGCCAGGATTGTTATACCCCGCGCACACAGCCACGGCGATCTTGCCATCCGGTGCCACGATCATTTTAAGCGGCATGTCGCCGCCCAGCGCGGAGGCCTTTCCCGCCGGGGTAATGCTCCAACCATTGAACATCAGCCCCTGGCCGGGCAATTGCAGGGCGGGAGGCAGGTCCCTGGCGATCAATGAGGACGAAAACAGGAGCAGATAGGCGAGTGTGCGGATCATGGCTGTGGAGGTGATACCTGCTTCCAACGTCCCAACACAAGCTTTCCATGCACCAAGCTGTCAGCCAGCTATTATGGAGTCTCCCCGGCTTCGATTTTCACCTGGTCAAAGCTAGCATCCGCTTCCTGACCTGCTTGATGTCCGGAAAGACACAGCCCAGGCAATACCGAACCACTGAACGGCACGAGCGCACGGCCCGCCTCTTTCCAAATTTTGCCATCCTGGGAAGCGCTGGCAACCACCTCGCCCTTGGTCCAGCGCAACCTCACCCAGTAAGGGGCTGAAACCGGCGGGCCACCCACATGTCGAGTGGTATCCCCTGGGTTTTCCCGACGTTGGAAAGCGCTTCCCTGCCCCGGCGTCACTACCATGATCGCATGCCGCGCATTCGGCTCCATGCTCTCGCGAATCATTACGCCCGCCTTGGTCCAGGCATCGGTAGGCGTCATGCTCACCACACGCGCTGTGATTTGCCCGGCAGCCATCGGAGTACGATGAACAAACAAAGCCTGATCCGAAGTATCCCACAAATCATGGCATTGTGCGTTTAGAAAGAAAGTTCCCTTGCGCCAAGTTGCTGAGGGCGGCTGCGCATGCTGGCCAATGCCCTCCACTTTCCAGTCATCCGGCACCGGCCCATCCTCCTCCACATCCATGCTTGCAATCCATTCGGCAATGAGGCCGATGCCCGTCTTGTCTACGCGCTGCTTTGCCAGAGGCGGCATGGAGTGTGGCTGACCCGCCACGCTGATGCGCTTGAACATGATGGAGCGTGTCCAGTCCCGAGGCACCACCACCTTGGCGTCGCTTTGCCCGAGGTTGTTGTTCACGATGCCATTAACAATGCCTGACTCTTCCAAGGCAGATTCGTAACGCCCATCCCAGAAGGCATGCACGCCCCCGGGCCGATGACAATGTGAGCAATTAGAGTCCAAATAACTGCGTGCTCTAGCTTCGATTGGCTCATCCAAATCATCCGCCGCGACCAACCGGTCCAACATCGCAAATTCATTGTCCGCAGGCGCGCGATCAAACAAACCGATATGCGCGAGCGCGCGCAATTGATTGTCTGTGACGCCATTATCCTTGTAGCGGATAGGACGATTGAGCTGACGGGTGTTTACGCCGAGCACGCCCCCCGTGCTGCGGGTGTGGCAAGCGAGGCAATCCTGCCGACCTGGGAAAAACCAGTTTTGCATCTTGTCCGGCGCGCCCTTCACCCCTGCCGCTACCACGATGCTGGCGTTCTGCCCCACCTCGACAAGATCTGCATCGCTGTTGTCCGGCCTCCAGCGGTAGCTCGCGCCATATACATAGCCCGTCGCATCTCGCACCAGCACTCGCGTTTCCAGCCGCACATTCATCATCGTCTTGCCATCCGGTGCCAGCTTGGGCAGTTCGAAGTGCTTCACAAACACGCTGCCATCTGGAAACGCCCAGGCACCAACTGGAGCGAAGCCCACCTTCTTGCCGCTAGGCACTGCGAGCCAACGAAGCTTTGAAGCGCCGTCTGACCATAGCGGGCTGTTGACATCATAAGCCACCAGCGAAGCTGCGGGCACCATCTTCGCGGTGTTAGCAAAGAGCTTGGTCTCGGAGAGCTTCTTCGGCAATGCCACAGGTGGTGGACCTTCACGTGACATCTTCAAGATCGAGCCTTCAGTGCTCGACAAACGGCACAGGTATAGCTCGCCCTTGGCATCCACGCCGAATGACGACAACCCGCAGTAGTTTGCTCCGGCATTCGATCCTGGGCCGTCTGGCACGGTGCAAAGCAGGTGCTTGCTCGGCGGCGTAGTGCTCTCATCCAGATACCACACACTCCCGGTCACATTATCCCCCAGGATGAACTTGCCGCCCAGATCGCGGGTGAATTCCTGACCCCGGTACACATAGCCCGCGATGATAGCGCGGCCTTCCAAATGACGATAAGCCATGAGCGGAGGGCGGCTTACGCCGATGGAGATTTTCACCGCTTTCTCCGGCACTCCCTCTGCTACGTTCCACTGAAAATTGAGTCCCTTGGGATCAGCCGGATCAATCACATTCAGTTCTTCCTGCGCTCCCTCGCCCACATCACCAATAAAGATACGGCCGCTTACAGTGTCACAAGTCATCCTATGCGGATTGCGAAGCCCGATGGCATAGAATTCTTCCAGTGACTCTGGCCTTCCCACGAAAGGATTGTCGTTCGGGATGAAGTAATTTGCCGTCACGCTACCCTCTGGCAAGGGCTTACGCACAGGCGCGTGGCTTACGTCACCGCCGCGCATGTCCACATCCAGCCTTATTACGCCGCTGAAGAGACCGCCGTTGAGCTTCTGGTTGTTCTTCGCCCGCGCATCATCGCCCAGCGACAGGTATAAAAAACCGTCCTTTGGTCCAAAGAACATTCCGCCGCCCTCATGCCAGACGGTCTCTGCAATCTGATCGATTAGGATGGCACCGCTCGCTGGATCAGCCGCCCCATCGGGCTGACAGGTGTAGCGGATCAGGCGGTCGCGATTAATCACATCCGTTGGTGGCTGATGCTCCGCACTGCCCTTCACCTGCCCCTCCGGCACGCAGGTGAAGAATACAAACAACCAGCCGTTTTCCGCAAACCTCGGGTGCGGTGTCACGCTGATCAATCCGCTGTCATGCCAGCCCTGGCACGTGGCCGAGAGATCCAGCACTAGCTTCTTTTCCTTGGTGCCGGGATCATTGGCAAACCGCCACACCCGGCCCTCGCGTTCCCACACGAGCAGGTCATTGGTACCCGGCACTGCGCATAAACCCATGGGGTTCTGAAACACCAACGAAGGAAAGGCAGGCCGTACCGACCAGTCCCCTGCTAGAATCGGTGCCGTCTTCGGCAGCGCACCATCGTTGTAAGCCCCGAATGCCGGGCGTTTTACAAGTCCATTCGTCCGTAGCGCTGGCACCGCCCACGCAGCCGCCGCCGTCACTAAAAGCGCGGCCAGGACACCCGGCATACCTTTCAAATTCATCATCATGCGTACTTCCATAGCGTCAGCCGTGCCATGAGCGGACGGCTGTATCTGAATGTACGGTGCTGCTGTATGCAGATGAATGCAAACATGCTGGCGCTTTACCACCGGTAGCATTTGCCACCCGCAAAGGTGCATTTAGAGCTTGAATTGCCCGCTCATGTCCACCTAGTACACATTCATGCCTGCCCAGCTCCAGGGGAATTGGACGACGGGCTTTCAGCCACTTCAAAGCTAGAATCCAACAACTATGAAATCGTTTATCAAGCTTACCTGCGTCTCCGCTGTCTTCGTTTCCATGCAGGCATCCGCCGCGTCCAACTTCGCCGAAAGAGCCTCGGACTTCGTGGGCCGTGGGTTCAGTCATGTCGGGGCGCTTTTCGTCCCTGGTTATCATTTCCGTGGCAAGGCAGTGAAGCAGAAGGCTCCGGCTCCACAGGAGCAGGCTCCAGCGCCTCAGCGTTAATCTCTCGGATTGCAGGAGATTGAGGAGACGTGGGATGCTTGGCATTCCACGTCTTTTCGTTTGGCGCTTCAATGGCTCCAGCCCATGCCGCTCATCAGGCGCATCAGCAGGTACGCGATGGCTCCCGTGGCAGGAATGGTGAACACCCACGTCCAGAGAATGCGCTCCACCAGCGTGTAATTCAACGCGCTGAAGCGGCGCGCACAGCCCACGCCCATGATGCTGGTGGTGATACAATGGGTGGTGCTCACCGGCATGCCCAGCGCGCCTGCGGCGTATAGGATCGTTGCTCCCGTACACTCGGCGGCGAAGCCATGGATCGGTTTGATGCGCACCAGCTTGTGCCCTAGCGTGTGGATGATCTTCCAACCGCCAATGTAGGTGCCGGCCGCCATCGTCAGCCCGCAGGACCACTTCACCCACGTGGCAATCTCAAAGGTAGGCGTGTGCAAGAACTGTAGCCAGGAGGGGACGATTTCCCAGTTCACCGACTTGCCTGCGGCAAACAATGCCAGCGCCATGATGCCCATGGTCTTCTGGCCATCCGCAAAGCCGTGCGCCCAGCCCATGTAGGTCGCGCTGACGATCTGCGCATTGCCGAACACGCGATTCACTGTCACGGGCCGCCAGTTGCGCACAATGGCGAAGAGCACGCCCATGATGAGGTAGGCCACCACAAAGCCCATGATAGGCGAGGAAATCATGGGGATCACCACCTTGTGGTACACGCCTTCCATCGCCACGGCTCCGGTCTTTGGGTCTGTCTTCGGGAAGGACCACAGGATCACACCCCAGTTGTTCTTGGCTGAGGCAACCGCCGCTCCTAGCAATCCGCCAATCAAGGCATGGCTGGAGGAGCTGGGAATGCCGAAGTACCAGGTGAGCACGTTCCAGAAGATGCCCGCCATCATGGCACAGAACACTGTGTACACGGTGATATACTGTGCGTCCACCATGCCGGAGCCGATGGTCTTCGCCACAGCGGTGCCGCCAAGCGCGCCAATAAAGTTGAACACCGCCGCGAGCATGACGGCCTGGCGGGGTGTCAGCACCTTAGTCGATACTACCGTTGCGATCGCGTTGGCGGCGTCGTGAAACCCATTCGTGTAGGTGAATCCCAGCACGACTATCAGAACGACGATGAGAAAGAGGAGGGCTTCCACGTCGAGATCAGTAGTTCTTGAGGATGATGTTGGAAATCACGTTGCCCGTATCGCGGCAGCGGTCCACCACCTTCTCCAGCAGTTCGTACAGGTCCTTCAGAATGATTACCCGGATCGGATCGGGAGTAC
>JAQGPI010000331.1 GCA_028293175.1 Verrucomicrobiaceae bacterium
GAGATTTATGTTCAGGTACTCGCGGATATTGTGGCCTGAGCCGTCCATTTCCTTTCCCCGCCAGACGTATCTAATCCGCCCTTTTCCCATCCCTTATCGCCCCTTCGCCGGCGCATGGATTCCTTGCCTTCCAGCCATCATACTGTTCCGATCTCGGTTGCCATTCCTGCCTTCGGCAACGAAGCGGCCTTGGGCCAGACTTTGCGGCACATCTTCAACTGTGAACCACTGCCACAGGAGGTGCTTCTGCATCTCGACGGCGGCTGGCAGCCCTCCCATGACTTCACTTCAGGAGCCCCGGTGCCGGTTCGTCTTTTCCACTCCGCCCAAAATTTGGGCCCAGGGGGTGGCCGCCATCGCCTGTTTCATGAAGCTGCCTGCGATTTGATTGCCAGCTTTGATGATGATTCATGGCCTTTGGACAAGGACTACTTTGCCCGTGCCCTGGCGGTGATGGAGGCTTTTCCAAATGCCGCGCTCATGTCTCCCGCCGTGTATTTGCAGGAGAGCCCGGCACTGCGTCCGCAGGCGGAGGTCATGGAGAGAGTGTCCTTTGACGGCAGTGCCTCAGTGACCCGCAGGAGCCATTACCTGCAGCTTCCAGGCTATGTACCGGTACCCAATACTTATGGTGTGGAGGAAGCCGATCTATCGCTTCAAGCACACGCCGCCGGGTTTCAGGTGCTCAAGTGCCCGTGGCTACGGGCTTGGCATCAGCGGGCGCAGGCAGATTACCTGCATTCGGTTCTCCCCTGGATCAAAAACGAAGTGCTGCTGGCGTACCTGCGCTACCCGCTCATTGCCCAACCATGGGGCTGGCTGCGGGCCCTTAGGCATGTGGCACGTCATCGGCGGCGGCTGCCCTTGCGCGCGCTGGTACGGGCCTTGACCGAAAGCATTCCTCTTTGCCAGCAATTTGCCCCTTATGTCCGCCCCTATTCACTGGTTGAAATTTGGCGCCATCACCGCACTCCCGTCCGCCGTTGGAAGCTCAATCCCTTTCAAGGTGAGACCAGTGGCAGCATCAGCCTCACGGTCACCCCGGCACCGCCTGCGCCACGCGTACTGTATGTGCAGTACACGAACCCAGGCGGCTATCCCCCCCTCCAGCACAGCGCGCAAATTTTTATCCATCATGGATGGGAGGCGGAATTTTGCGGGCTGCGAGGGCTTGAGGGCACCACGTTGGAACTGCCCCGCCATCCACGCATCAGCGTGCGGCGGATGGCCTCCTCCCGTCCTGGTCTCAAACAGAAACTGCACTACCTCATTTTCACTTTGTGGACGGTTTGGCGTGCCTGGCGTTTTCGTCCCAACTGGCTGTACTGCTCTGACGCTTATTCCTGCGCGCCCGGCCTCCTGATTCACCGGCTTACCGGCCGCCAGGTGATCTATCATGAGCACGACACCCCGGCCCCTCCCTCTCGTTTCAAGGACCGGCTGTTTGCCCACTTCGTCGCCAATGACCGCCTTGGCCTCGGCCGCATTGCCTCCGTCGTCGTGCTGCCCAACCAGCAGCGCCTGCAGGCGTTCATTGATGCTGTCGGGCCCAAAGGCAAGGCCCTGTGTGTATGGAATTGTCCTACACTTGATGAGATCCCTCCTGCCATGCCCTCGCGGCCCTGTTCGCAGCCGCTCACCATCCTGTACCATGGGTCCATTGTTCCAGACCGTTTTCCGGTGACCAATCTGGAGGCGATCGCCAAGTGTGGCCGCGATATTCGCCTGCGGCTTATCGGCTATGAGACCCGGGGATCAGAGGGCTACACCAAAATCCTCAAAGCCGAAGCAAGCCGCCTGGGCGTTGCTGACAAATTTGAGTACCTGGGCACCCTGCCCCAGCGCAGTGACTTGATGGAACGCTGCCGCGAATGCGATGTGGGCCTTTCGATGCTGCGCATTCACGACGGCGACATCAACATGCGGCACATGGCTGGCGCATCGAACAAGCCTTTCGATTATCTTTCGCAGGGGCTGGCGCTGGTCGTTCCTGACGATGCCGAATGGAAGCGGTTCTATGTGGAGATCGGATGCGCCATGATCTGCGAACCTGGCAATGCGAAAGCTTTGGCAGACCTCCTCGTCTGGATGGATGATCATCGGGATGAAGTCCGTGAGATGGGCAGAAAGGGCCAGCAACTCATCCGTGGCGAGTGGAACTACGAGGCGCAGTTCCAGCCTGTGCTTGATGCCATGGAATCCACGATGGCAAGTCTCGCTGCGCCACGAATCGCCTGATCGTCACTATCCGGTTTAGGAGACTGAGAGGAATCCAATGACTTTCCTTCCATTTACGATCCATCCGTTAAGAATTCCGCGTCTCCCTTTGATCATCTTTGAATCCACAGGCTGGGCGGAGGCGCGGGGAATCAACTCCCGCGTCGGTGATGCACAGCGGTTCCTGCGGTCGAAGGGATATAGCATCGTCCCTATCAACCCGTATCTTCGGGGCACCTTGAGGGAGCCGCCCGTACTTGAATCCGGCCATAGTGACTTTGTGGCTTTCCGGCGCCAGTCCTCATGAAATCCCCCCTCACAGTTCTTGAAACGCATCCAGTGCAATACCATGCACCGGTATACCGGGCGCTTGCAAAGGAGCTTGGCGTGGATGTCACCGCCGTTTATGGCAGTGACTTCAGTGTGCAAGGCTACCAGGACAAGGAGTTCGGGGCTTCCTTTGCCTGGGATACCGATCTGCTGGGAGGTATGCGAAGCCATTTCATCGGTCGCGTTTCCGAAGGCGGCGCGGCTAATTATGAAAGCGTGACCGGCAGGGGCGTTGCCTCTGCAATGCAGACGCTGGCCCCGTCGGTCGTCATGGCGCTTGGCTATGCACATCCCTTCGACCGGGCGGTGCTGAAGTCGGCTCGGCAGCAATCCATTCCCCTCCTTTTCCGGGGTGAAACTTCGGATCATGCCCGTCAGCGCGGTCTGATTAAAACTCTTTTGCGCGACTGGATGCTGCGCGCTCTGTACAAGCGGTGTTCCGGGCTGCTCTATGTAGGAGAGAGGTCACGTGCCCACTATCGCCGGCTGGGAGTGCCTGACAGTCGCTTGTTTTTTTCTCCCTACTGCGTGGAGACCACTACCTTCCAAAGCACGGATGAAGACCGGACGGCGATGCGAAAACCTACCCGCCAGCGGCTGGGAATAGCTGAGGACGCCATAGTCATTCTCTACTCTGGCAAGCTCTCCGAACGAAAGGGGGTGGATCTTTTGCCACAGGCGGTGCGCTTGCTGCCTTCCGCTATTCAACGACGAGCCCATCTGCTTTTTATTGGTGATGGGGCCCTGCGCTCAGCCTTGGAACAAGAGTGTCAAAACGCCCCACAAGTTTCCACCACCTTCACGGGTTTTCAAAACCAATCCGCTCTCAGTGCTCTTTACCATGCTGCCGACCTGCTGGTATTGCCCAGCCGGTCCATGGAAACCTGGGGCCTCGTGGTCAATGAAGCCTTGATGCACGGCCTGCCCTGCGTAGTGAGCCAGGGGGTGGGTTCGCAGCCCGATCTAGTCATCCCCGGCAAGACGGGATCGGTGAGCGCTGGCGATGACGCTCATTCTTTGGCCCGGGCCTTGAATGAAGTCATGGACTGGTTCGGAAACGAGGGCGTACCCGGTGCCTGCCGAAGTCAGGTCGCACCTTATATCCCCCGGCGTGCTGCGGAGGGTATCTTTCAGGCGATGAAGTCGCTTCAACTCAAATCATGAGCGTCCTCCTGGTCGGCAATCCGCAACCCACTCACATCGGTGGCCATTGGCTGAATGCGGCGAGGCACTTGGATTGCCCGGCTTCATTGGCGAATGTCAATGAAGCCAGTGTTGCTCCTCGCTTGGTACGCATGCTATGGTGGCATTTGCTGGGTCATCGTCCCCCTCGTCTTGAGAGTTTCAGCGCAGGTCTGGTAAAGCGTTGCTCGATTGAAAAGCCCCGGCTTGTTCTCACCACCGGCCTGGCTCCGGTGAGTGCTAGTGCGCTTGCCCAATTGCGGGCAATGGGCATAACGATAGCCAATTTCCTCACGGATGATCCCTGGAACCGCTGGCACCGCGCCCCCTGGTTCATGAAGGGTCTGCGGTCTTACCATCACATCTTCACTCCGCGCCATGCCAACGAACCTGAGCTGCATTCCCTGCAAGGACCGGTGGTTCACTACCTGCCTTTCGCTTACGCCCCTGAGATCCACTTCCCTCCCTCTTTGTCGTTGGATGAGCGACAGAAATGGCGCAGCGATGTGTTGTTCATCGGCGGTGCGGATGCGGAACGCAGCGGCATCATGACCGAACTTGTGCGGCGTGGATTGAATGCCAGCCTGTGGGGCGGCGGTTGGTTGCGCCACCCTTCCTTACGCGCCCATGTCCATGAGCACGCCGGGCCGGAACAGTTCCGCAATCTTGTGAGTTGTGCAGCCGTCAATCTTTGCCTCGTGCGGCGAGCCAACCGCGATGGGCACTCCATGCGCACCTTTGAACTGCCAGCGGTGGGCGGCTGCATGCTGGTGGAAGATACTCCGGACCATCGAGCGCTGTTCGGCCCTGATGGGGAGTGCGTGCGTTACTTTACTTCCATAGATCAGATGGACCAGCAGGCACGGAATCTTCTCGCCGCTCCCGAAGAGCAGGCCCGCCTCGCAGCCTCCGTGCAGCAGCGTATTTGCACGGAGGGCAGGAACACCTATGCAGACCGCCTGCAAAGCATTCTGCAATCTTGCGCAGCATGAGCAGGACACCCATCGACATCGTGGTGCAGGGCCGGTTCCACGCTTTTGCCCTGGCCAAGGCCCTGATTGAACAGGATAAGCCGGTGCGGGTGCTGACCAATTATCCAGCCTTCATGGCCGCACGGTTTGGCGTACCACCGGCGAATGTTACCGGCTTCGCAACGCTGGGGCTCCTTCACAAGTATGCCTACCGCTGGAACCTTGCCGAACGCATGCCCCTGCTGGACCGCTTTTTGCACCGGCAGTTTTCCATCTGGGCGGCAGGCAAGATCACCCGTACCGGCCCGGTAGCTGTGCATGTCTTCAGCGGCGTGGCTTTAGAACTGCTGAGACACTTACAGAGCTTCAAAAATCCGGTTGCCACCCTGCTCATGCGCGGATCAGGCCATATTATCGACCAGTATCATGACCTGTCGCGGGAGGGGAAACGTGCAGGCTCAGACATCGAAAAGCCCTCACCCTGGATGATTCGCCGGGAACTGAGTGAGTAC
>JAQGPI010000333.1 GCA_028293175.1 Verrucomicrobiaceae bacterium
GAAAAATTGGAGCGATTGAAGGTGTAGGTATAGCCGGCGTAGATTTCAAACCAGGGTTTGGGACTGTAGCTGACGCTGAAGGCCAGGGCGTGCAAGCTGTCTGTTCTACCGCCTTCATTGTAGTCCAGGCAGGTATAACGATAGCCAAGCCCGAACACCAGGTTTGGCATCAGCTTGTAACGCCAGGAGACATCGGCGGAGTACTCGTTGCGATCCACCAGGGCCTCGTCGGTGTCGATGTCCCAATCGGCGAGCAGGCTTAGATTGAGGCTGTTGCGGCGGTCCAGAAGCACCACCTTCTGCACGCCGAAACGGATGGAGTGACTGTTGAAAAGCGAGTCGCCCTCATGTGTGAACCGCTGATACTCGTATTGCAGGAGGAGCACGGAATCCGCCAGCTCCGGCATCACGTAATAGAATCCTGCCGTGGCAGTCAGCGCCTCAAAGTCCAGGTCCTCCATCTTGTCATAGCGAAACCAGTCCTGGCTCAGTCCCACCTCACCATACAGTTTGTTGGTAATCCTTGGTTGCCACTCCGCCTCGACGCGCCAGTTCCAGAACGTATCCTGCTCGGCGTCTGTTTTAGCATGACGCGCATTGTCGGTCCAAAACAGACCTGCATCGGCATTGAAGCGAAACGCCTGCTGCTTGGGCGTCTCCTTCAAAATGAGCTGCTGGCCGAGGTCATCATCGCCTTCCGAAGCGGGGGCAAAGGCGTTCTCTTCGTCCAGCCGTCGATGGCTCAGGTTCAAATCCTCACCCAGGGTGGACGTCGCCGACTGCGTGCGTTGTGACGTGTCCGCAAGCGAGGACGGCGGAACCGCTCCAATAGACACGGAAGCGAAGAAGAGCGGCACGAAAAGCAGGGAACGAAGCAAAACCATGGCGGGAGGATCTGGTATTGGGACCGGAGAAGACGCGGCCATTGTTTCTCCAAAGATGGGAAATTGCTATTCGGAAGTTCACCCATCACGACGAAGTTTCCACCGACCACAGCCCCGCACATGCGAAGGCGCACTTAGGCATTCCGCCTCAACTGCTCTGAATTGATTCCTCCGCCTTTGACAAACTTCCGCTCATCACTACTCTCCGCCCCCCATACCTATGAGCAATACGACCCCTACTGTTGAGCACCGGGAGTTCCAGGCTGAAGTCAAACAGCTCCTGGACATCGTCATCCACAGTCTATATACCGACCGCGAAATCTTCGTCCGCGAGCTGGTTTCCAATGCCGCCGACGCCTTGGAGAAGCTGCGTCACACGCAGCTTACCGAGAGCGCCGTCTATGAGCCCTCGCTGGCCCTGGAAATTCACATCACGGCCAATGAAGAAGCCAAGACACTGACCATTGCCGACCACGGCATTGGCATGACGCGCGAGGAGCTGGTGGAAAACCTCGGTACTATCGCCCACTCCGGCTCCAAGACCTTCATGAAGGCCCTCAAGGCCAGCGGCAAGGAAGGCACCCAGCTCATCGGCCAGTTCGGCGTGGGCTTCTACAGCGCCTTCATGGTGGCCGACAAAGTGGACGTGCATACTCACTCCTGGCGCGAAGACGGCGAGCACCTCTGCTGGACCAGCGATGGTGCCACGGGCTATGGCATTGAGCCTACCGAAGATGAAACACGCGGCAGCCGCATCGTGCTTCATCTCAAGGAAGACGCGACCGAATTTGCCAAGCCAGAGCGCATCAAGGAAATCCTGGCCAAGTACTCCAACTTCGTCGGCTTCCCCATCATCTTAAATGGGGATCGCGTGAACAACGTGGAAGCCGTGTGGCTGAAGAATAAGAGCGACGTCACCGAAGAACAGTACAACGAGTTCTACAAGTTCACCGCCAAGGCCTTCGATGATCCGAGCTACACCTTCCACTTCAGCGCCGATGCGCCCCTGGTGATCAATGCGCTGCTCTTCGCGCCCACGCAGAACATGGAAATGTATGGCATGGGCCAGATGGAAGCCGGCGTGGCCCTGTATTGCAAGAAGGTGCTGATCGATCCAAATCCGCCGAAGCTGCTGCCCGAGTGGATGCGCTTTCTGCGCGGCGTGATTGACAGCGAAGACCTGCCGCTCAACATCAGCCGCGAGTCCATGCAAGACAGCGCGCTGATCCGCAAGCTCGGCACGGTCGTGGTGAAACGCTTCCTCAAGTTCCTTGATAGCGAGGCAACCGACAACGCGGAGAAATACAGCGAGTTCTACAAGAACTTCTCGCGCTTCATCAAGGAAGGCGCTGCAACCGACACCGACAACCGCGAGGCCGTGGCAAAGCTCCTGCGCTTCGAATCCAGCATGACCGAGGCGGGCAAGCATACCTCGCTGGCTGATTACGTCACCCGCATGAAGGACGGCCAGAAGGCCATCTATTATCAGGTGGCCCCATCACGCGGTGCCATTGAAAGCGGCCCATATGTGGAGGCCTTCAAGTCCCGTGGCTTCGAAGTTCTATTCCTGCTGGAGCCTATCGATGATTACGTCGTGAGCGCCATGCGCGAGTTCGACGGCAAGCCCTTGCAGAGCCTGAACAGCGACAAGGTGGAGCTTGATGAAACCCCTGCCGAAGAGGGTGAATCCCTGAGCACTGAAGATTCAGACACCCTTTGCACCTGGCTCAAGGAAAGCCTCGGCAAGCGCGTGGAAAACGTGCGCACTGGAAAGCGTCTTGTGAGCAGCCCGGCCATCGCGCTTTTGCCGGAAGGCGAGATGACGCCGCAGATGCGCCAGATGATGCGTGCCCTGCGCAAGGATGACGAGCTCTCCGCACCGGAAGTGATCCTTGAGATCAACCCACGCAGCGCACTCATCCGTAACCTCGCCGGATTGAAGGACAAGGATGCCGACACCGCCGGGCTCATCGCCCAGCAGTTGCTCGACAACACCCTGCTTTCCGCTGGTCTGATCGAAGATCCGCAGCCCGTCATTACTCGCTCGCTCCAGATCATGGAGAAGCTAGCGGCGAAGCTGAACTGAGTCCATTGTTAGGCAATGAGAAGGCGCTGGCATCCCTGCCAGCGCCTTTTTTGTGCGCCTACTTCTGCAACAGCTTCATCGCCTTCGCATACCGTTCGCCAAACTCCCGCAAGGACGGTGTATCAAAATGTACATGATCGCCCTTGTGCACGAGGCCTGTGGACTCCACCACAGCGGTGTGTGGCACCAGTGATGGCAGCGAGGCAAGCTGCTCATTTACTACCGGCCAAAAGTCAGGTTTGCCGTCCTTTGTCTGCTGCGGCAGGAACTCGCCCAACTTGCCAGCAACGAAGGGCACATCCCCTGCCCCAAGATCGGCGCGCCATGCGTTAACCATTTTCGCAAGCCGCTCCGCATAGCTGCGTGCGGTGGCTTCGGCACCGGCATCATTCTCTCCTTGATGCCAGAGAATGCCCTTTAGCGTACCATCTTTCATCGCGATGCGCGCACGCTCCAGAGCCTGCCTGTAAAGATCGCCGCCCTGGCTCCAGCGTTCCAGCGGCGTGCCGCCGACAGCGCAAGGAATAAGGCCAATGGTCACTCCCTTGTCGGCCTCCGCCATGGCACGGGCGAAGCTCATGCCGATGCCAGCTCCCACGACGGCAGGCTTGTCATAGTGCAGCGGCTCGATACCGGCAGTCCAGACATTTGCCGGAGACAGTTTTAACATATGTGAACGCGACAACCTTTGCTCGGTATCCAGCAAACCACGGCCCGCCATGTTTGACTGGCCGATAAGCAAGTACAGATGGAACTTCTCCTTGGGCGGCAGGCTTTCCATGGTTTTCTTCTCCAGCTTCATCTCGCTGTCGTTGCCATAGCCTAGCGCCTTATTGACCACGATCCTGAGACGCGCATCCTTGGAGACAATCTTGCCCGCACGGACATCCTCTTCGCGCAGAATGCTGACCAGCACTTCCTTTTCGCCAGGCTCATAGCGTCCGTGATCATAGGTGATGAAGATACGGCCATCCGCCGACTGCACCGAATCGGGATAGGAAACGCGGTTTCGCTCATCCACGACCATCTTGACAGGCCAGGTCTTGCCCTCGTCATCCGATAGCCAGGTGGTGAGCCGCTGGCGGCCATAGGTGCCCTTGTCATTCTTTACCATGTTGTGATACACCATCATCCAGGCACCGGAGACCAGCCGCCGTACATGGGCGCGGGTCACCGCTCCATCAAAGCCCGGAAGCGGCACCGCTTCACTCCAATGTTCGCCCCCATCCGTGGAATCGCTTTGGTAGAGGCCCTTCTGCGTTCGGATAAACATGGCGATGCTGCCATCCTTGCGCTCTGCCAGTGTCGCCTCACCGAAGTTCCGCAGTTCTTTGGCAATGGTGGTACCGCCCCGCCAGTTCCAATTTTCGCCTTCATCGCGGGTGATCAGCGTCCCGGTTTCCATGCCATTGGTTTTGTCGATCCATGCAGGCTTGGCATTGACGAAGAAGGGCGCGACCCAGCCATCGGCGCGCACCAGCGGCTTGCCGAACAAGATGCCGCCTTCGCCGATGAGACGCGGCTCGCTCCACTTCGGCGAAGCACTGTCTGGATCATCCGTACGGATGGCGAAGGTGCCACGCATCACGTCTTTTTGCGCGGTGTATCGCGAATAGAAGATCCACAAGCGCCCCTTCGGATCAATCCAAGGCAGTGGATCGCCGATGCGCGTTCCGGTGGGGCCTTGAATAACCAGCGCAGGCTTGGACCAGGTCTTGCCGTCATCCGCACTTGTCGCTGCCAGCCCGTAATTGCCAATGCCGCCCTCAGACAAATCACCGCTGTACCACGTCACCGACAGCCGTCCCTTGGTCGTGCGTTCAATGCCTGGGATCCCCTGCCAACTACGGGTGGTATCGGCATACTCTGCCCCTGGCTTGGACATGATGTTGGCGAGAGGCGCATCAATGGCAAAGGCCTGGCCGATGAACAGCAGGAGCGGGAGGAGACGGGCAATCATGGTGAATGGTCCTACAAGACGCAGCGCGACGCGCAAAGCTATCCACAGACCTTGCAAACATGCGTGTTCAATCTTGCCGTTCGCCGAGCCTTGAATAGACTGCCCTCACATGTACGACTCTGTTCCCGAGGCCCTGCTCAGCCACCTGTATCGCACCGGCATCATTGCGGTGCTCATGATTGATCACGCCGATGACGCAGTCCCGCTCGCCGAGGCTCTACTGGCCGGGGGGGTCGATTGCATGGAGCTTACCTTGAGAACCAATGCGGCAATGGAAGCGCTGGCACGCATACGCGCCGAGGTGCCTCAGATGACCGCCGGAGTGGGCACCATCCTGACTCCGAAGCAAGTGCACCAAGTAGCCGAGGCCAAAGCTGCGTTCGGCGTTTCCCCGGGAGTGAACTCCAGTGTCATCGCCGAATCACGACGTCATGAACTGCCCTTCGCTCCCGGGATTTGCACCCCAAGTGATATTGAGAGTGCGCTGGAGCTCGGATGCCGCCTCCTGAAGTTCTTCCCCGCCGAACCTTGCGGCGGACTGCCTTACCTCAAGGCGATCGCCGCGCCCTATGCACATTTAAGCCTGCGTTACATTCCACTCGGGGGTGTGGACGAAACCAATGCCGCAAAGTACTTGGCCGAGCCCATCATCCAGGCCATCGGCGGCTCGTGGCTTGCGCCACGTGAAGTGATTCTGCGCAAAGATTGGGCGACTGTGACGGAGAACGCGCGGCGAGCCACGGCCATTGTTCAGAGTGTGCGCGGGGGCAAGGCATGAGCCGCATTATCACCTTTGGCGAAATCATGGGGCGGCTTGCCACCCCTGGGTTCAAGCGCTTCCAGCAGGCTATGCCCGGCACGCTGGAGATCACCTTCGCAGGTGCCGAAGCCACTGTCGCCGCCTCCATCGCTTACCTCGGCGGCGAAGCTGCCTTTGTTACCACGCTCCCTGACAATGCCATCGCCGATGCCTGCGTGGCCAATCTGCGGGGTCTCGGTGTGGACACCCGCCATATTCTGCGCACGCAGGAAGGCCGCATGGGCCTCTACTTCCTGGAGATCGGAGCCAATCAGCGGGCGGGCAACGTGATCTATGATCGTGAAGGCGCCTCCGTTGCCATCACACCGCCTGAGGCTTACGATTGGGCCGCCATCTTCGCCGAAGCCGAATGGTTTCTCATCTCCGGCATCACTCCAGCCATCTCACGCAACGCAGCCCAGGTGGCACTAAGGGCGATGCGCGAAGCTTCGCAACGCGAGCTGAAGATCGCCTGCGACATGAACTTCCGCAGCAAGCTCTGGCGATGGGAGCCATCGTGCTCACCCCGCGAACTGGCTTCGCGTACCATGAAGGAACTAATGCCCTATGTGGATCTGTTCATCGGTGGTCGTGAAGATGCCTCCGAGATGTTAGGTATTCAACCAAGCGAAGGTGCCGCTGATCCTCTGCTCGATGTAGCACGTCAGATCGTGGTACAGTATCCACGCATTCGCCGGGTAGCGATGACCTTGCGTGAAGGCATCTCCGCAACGCACAACAATTTGGGCGGGCTGCTGTATGATGCAGGTTTGGATCAGACTTTCTTCGCGCCGCTCAGGGATGGCAGCTACCAGCCTTATCAGATCACCGACATCGTGGACCGCCTCGGCGGCGGTGATGCGTTCACTGCGGGGCTGCTCTTTGCACTCACCACGCCAGAGCTTGTCGAACCATCCACGGCTATCTCTTTTGCCACTGCCGCTAGTTGCTTGGCCCACTCGATTAAGGGGGACTTCAACTACAGCACCCGAGCCGAAATCGAAGCTCTTATGGGCGGCGCAGCTTCGGGACGGGTGCGGCGTTAAACAAAGTTACGGATACAAGTCCGGTGTCTTGCGTGTCTCGTCCGAGAGCTTCCAGCTCAGGTCTTCCATCCATGCAAGGTGGTTGAAGTTGCTGATACCTGTCTTCTCTACAGAGCGACGGTAGTTAATGAGTTCCACCAGCAGCGCCTTGGTTTCATCAGCATTTGCTTTGGGAGCTGCAGTGGTGAGTTGGGCGCTTACGCGACTGCAAAGCTTTGCGTGGTCCAACCCTTGCTGCAGGAACTTCACGCGGGCAGCGGACTCAGGATCACCAGCCACCGCTTTGGCTGCATTGGCGAGAAAGGATTCGGCTGGAACGAAGGCCTCGGTTGGATACAACACATGTGCTGCGGTGGCCCATGAACGCCAGCGTGAAGCCTTCATTTCCTCCATCACCTTGCTCTGCTTCTCACGCAGGCTAGTAGTGTATTTTTCCCAGTAGTCAAAGCACTCCTTCACCATGGGCGCGGCCTTGCCGAAGGCCGCGTAATACTCGGCCAGCAGTTCATCGGCCGAAGCTTCCGGCTGGGTGTGCAGCCGCACGGCGACGTATAGATTAGGCCCTTGCGTGGCCCAGTGGCCGGTGAGTGAGTCATAGTCCGTGCCCACCATGCCATGCTTCACCGCGTGATGAAATTCATCGGCGAACTGATGCGCGAAGATGTAGGGCATGCAGTAGCCGTCGAGCAGATGGTTGGTGCGCATGAAAAGCCGCGCGCCTGTATCGGCCCAGCCGGTCCATTGCTTCTTCATCCACTCGTGCTCATCGGCTGAACGCGGAAAGAATCCGCCGGAGGGGCAGTAACCTAGCAAGATATCAGGATTCAGCTTGATGCCAGTGACCGGTGCCTGGAAGTAATTAAAATACACGTAGCCGATCACCACCGCATTGGGATCAACCTTTGCCGCCTGCTGCTGCACCGAGAGCCAGAAGTGCGCGTAGCGATCAGACACAAAACGCGAGCCAGTCATCTTCGATGAAGGCGAATAGTACTTCAGATAATCCGCAGGCGGCACACCGTCCCAAGCACGACACTGGTCACAAGTACACTGTCCCAAAATGTCATTTTCGCAGGCATTGACGAACGAAGGGCCGCCGGTGGCTTTGCCCTTCTTCGCCGCCCATCGATTGACTATCTCCTGTTGCAGGCCAGGACTGGACACGCACATGGAGAACCTTCCCGTGGCCTTGGACGGACCGCGCTTGCCGTTGTCGCGAAGCTGGAACCATTCGGGATGCTCCTTGCCATCTTTCTTCCACCAGTCCACGAATGCATGACCATAGCCCATGGGATAGCTGCGGCCCATGCGATGACGGCGCAAGAACACGGTTTGATCATGCGCATACTGTTCCGCAGCCTCTTTGGTAAAGCCTAGCGCCGGATGCTCGCTCTCGAAGCCAAGCCCGGGCCGCAGCTTACGTTGAATGAATCGTGGCGGCGTGGTTTCATCCACGTCATGTGCGGTCACCGTTGCGGTCTTCGGCACGTAAGTTCCCGTCTCGCCGGGCCAAAGCCAGCGCACATGCAGTTCACGTTCCAGCCATTCATACACCCCCCAAAGGGTTCCTGCGCGCGTGCTGGAATCAAGAGGATCGCCACCGCCATCATTGCCTGTGATGATCAGCGACTTGCCCTTGGTCTTCAGCGCAAAAGCCTCCGCCGCCATCTCGTCAGTACGTAGGCCAGCCTCACGCGAAGCAGCACAATCGCCAATGAACACCCGGCTTTCCATCGCGAGCGGCACAGTGCTTTCCGTAACAATCGAAAGACGAACGCCAGTCGCCTTTTCCACATGATAGGCCAGTTCTTCCGCCGCATACTTCGCCACTTGGCCTGGATGATCAGCGGTAACAATCACCGCTAGCGCCTTGCCATCCCCCACCACCGGCACTTCCGCGAGGGCGGGCATAGTGAAGCAAAGAGCAATCAGCGGGAGGAGCGATTTCATGGGCCAATGCAACGATGAGGCGGCCTGGAACTTTCAATCCGCGCTCGCTCCCGATTACTTCACCAGCCTCAGCCCCAATTGCTCATCCTTCTCGGCCAGCACCACTTTGCCGATGTGGCCCACGCCTGATTCATTCTTGTCGATGCCGACAAGGAACCGTCCGTCGGACAGGCTTTCCAGACCCCATGAAGCATTGAAGACCCAGTTGCCGGAGGACTTGAATTGTGAGTCTGCCCGCAACGTAACCTGAGGTTTGCCATAGCAGCCGAACCACCATGAACCGTCGGACCATGTGGCTGTTTGGATGCCCATGAGGGTGTAGCCGCTGCCCATCGGGTGGGCGGTTACAAAGCGAAAATTTGTATCATACTCGTACAGGATGTTGTCCTTATCTTCGGGTGTCAAGCCACCCACGACGATGAACTTGCCATCATGGTAGGCAATGCCGCCGGAACCATGCACCAGTTGGGGCACCCGATGTCTGGCCAATTCCTTGAGGAAGACTGCATCATACACATACGCCCACGAATCCTCCTTGCCTGCGGGCAGATCGAACTTCCCCAGATTCACCGCCACGTATACCTTGCCATCCACATGGCAAAGATCGCCATGATGATTGGCCACCTGAAGCTTCTGCTGGATCTTGCCATCCAGATCCGTCTTGACGAGATAATCGGTGAAGCTCCAGTAAATGGCGTCACGCTGGTTCGAGCACACACCCTGAAGATGCTTCGGATATGCACCCTCACACTGTGCGGCGTGGACTGGCAAAGGCTCGGCAGCACCGGCAAGAGAATGCATCGCAATGCAGAAGAATAGAAGGTAGTGGCGCATGGAAGTGAGGGCCTTAAACGTCGTTGCAACCGAGCTTCGTTCAAAGGGTCTCTATCGTGCTGGCCAGTTCAGATGCTTATGTAAGAAGTCGAACGTGCCCTGCCCGTGAATAGTGTGCCCGCCGTTGAAGAACTCAATCTGCGCGCGGTCGCCCAGGCCGAACTTTGAATACAGTCCGCGAGTCTTGGCAAATTCATAGGCGACCCATTCATCGGGGGCGACACCATCATGGCTGCCACGCTCGACCATGAAGGGACGCGGAAACATCATGTAGGTCAGCTCCGCGTAGCCGAATTTGTTGCCCATGTTGAAGTAAGGCATCTCCCACTCATCGGTGAACATGAAGCTATGCCGGTCATCGGTGGAAGTCACTTTGCGCGTCCAGTCATTGAAGTCGCCTGAGCAGATGGAAAGGCAGTAGCGATCCAGCAAGGGCGGCAGGCGCACCGCTGATTCACCGCCATAGCTCAGGCCGTAGAAGCCGATGCGTTTAGTATCCACCATGGGCAAGGTTTCCAGCCAGTTGAGGATCTGCTCGTGGTGGCGCAGAATGTAGGAGAACATGGACAGCTTCACGGTGTTGCCCTTGCGTGCCAGCGTTCGATATTGTTCCTCCTTGTTGTAAAGGTTGTGCGGGGCAAAGGTGATGAAGCCCTGCTCCGCCAGCCGTGCGGCAAAATTGTGATAGGCGGGTGTATCGCCTTCTATCACCAGCTTGGGCAGTCCGTGACGACCATGCTGACACACGACCACAGGGCGCTTCTCGCCCAGCTTGATATCTTTCGGAAGACACAAAATTCCCCAGGAAAACCCGTCCCCGCCGACATCGAGCACCACCTCATAGCCTGTCCATTTCGGCTCATCATAGATCTTGCGCGTGCGCGGATTGGGCGGAGGCAAAGGTTCTTCAATCCGGCCGATCACCTCGTTCCAAAACTGCTGTTTGTAGGGCTTCACTCCGTCAATGAAAGGGCCTTGTGGCAGCGTCTCGAAGTCCGCTTGATAGGTCCAGGGTTCCGCTTTGAACTGCGGCAGCAACTTGTAAAGGAAGGACTCGTTGCGAGCGTGATCGGATTCGCGAGCGAGCTTTTGCAGAAAGGCCTCCATCTCCTTCACCTGCCGGAGCTGGCGGGCCTGTGGATCGAAGGATGAGCGCACGTCTTTGAGCACCATCGGCGTCGAGCGGTCATCGACGGAATCAGGCCCTTGCATCATGTTCACGACTCCTCGGGGACAGGGGTGACTTCCCGGCTTCGAGGGAACGCAATCAACCGCTTCACCAAACTCTACCAGAGCACCGCTATTCTCTTGATCGCCCAGGTATCTCTCAGTGGGATACAATCTGGCACGCTGTAGCACAGGCGAAGGAATGAGCGCACTGATGCGATCAAACTCTGTTTTCACTTCAGCAAACGCAGGCGTCGTCAATTGTCCCGGTGCCGCACATTTTTTCTGGTTGTTGGTGGGCAAAGGCGGGCCATCCACCTTGGGCTCATCGGCATGGTGAACCATCAAGATGCGCGGTTCGGTGATCAGCGAAGCTATTTCCGCATCGCCAAACTCACGCAACAAACCCCACACGTTCCGGTATAAAGGCTCCTTCCACGTCTGCTGACGGGATTTGAAGTAGCCGCTGACCAAAGCTACGCGAATTCGCTTGTCCACCGCAGCGGCATAGAAGGCGATCAAGCCGCCCTCCCCGTACCCAGCCACACCTATGTGGGGGCCTGCGCCATTCTTTTCAAACCAATCGACAGCCGACAAAACCTTCTGTACCTCCAGGCCAATGATGGGGCGTCCCATCATGTATCCCTGACGGTGAATCCACTCGCGATGCGGCTGGTTCGTCATCACGATCTCCGCATTGCCCGAGGCGGCCGTCCCCCGATCAACAAGTGTGGGCACGAGCACTCCCAGTCCGACGGCAGCGAGATGTCTAGCGAATTGCATAGGGCGCTCGATCCCCGGCGCCAGCCCAGACACTTGTTCCGGTGTTTGATCGGCATCGGGAACAACAACCACATGGCCCGCCACGTAGCCCTTTGGCACCAGGAGCAATCCCTCGCCATGAATACCGTCCAGCACGGGCCAGCGCACCTGATACACTTTGAATCTATCCGTATCAGCCACCAGCGTGGGATCATCGCGGCTCTCTGCATCATCTTTGCCAAAGTCTTTCTCATCGCGAACCTTACGTGGCATTGTTTTGCCGAAGCGTTCCATCTCCACCGGCAGACGTTTGTCCACCAAACCGAGGATCTGTCGCAAATGCTCACGGTTAGGCTCGACAGATAGGTCGTAGGCTTCGACCGCCTTGCTGTTGAAGTCGGGAACCGGAGCCGTGTCTTCGAGCGGCAGAATTTTGCGATGCCAGAGCTTCGAGCGGTTCGTCACCGATTCATCAATCCTCTTATCGACATCATGCAGCGCCGCCTCATGCATTTTCGTGGACAGATCGCCCGTCCAGGTGAGCGGCTCCGTGCCGGGAAGGATAGCTGCTGGCTCAGCGGCAATAGCACGCAAGGTGAGAGCTAGGATGAGGACAAGAGCGCGGTTCATGGAATGAGGACTGAAAATACGGAGGCCGGATTGGATGACTATCTTGGATGTGGATGCAACCTGGCGACTAACCAGTTGAGCAAGGAGGACTAAACACCTGCCGGTGAACATTAGGCATCGTCTGCCAACCCTTTCACCGCGTCTCATAGCTTGCCTTCCTTAATGGTCAGGAAGGGCTGCTTGATACGCTGAAATTTGGCTTCCCTCGCAGGCGGGCTCTCGGTATGTAAAGGGCATCATAGTGCCTCCCCGAATCATCACCTCCCCCTTTCACACCATCATCGTGGCGGTGTTCATTGCTTTGCCTGCAAGGCTTACGCAGAGCAACCTTTCGCTATCCAAGTCACGGACGAAGGCAGTCACCGGGGCATACCTCTGGCGGCACTGGAGACGGAGAATCACATACGACTGGTGACCGACAGTGCAGGCTGGGCTTTGTTTGATGAGCCCGGCTTGATTGGCCTTCCGCGATCCGTCATGGACATTTTCCGGTCGCTTTGTTAGCGTCTAGCCCGATGTCCGAAGCCTCCTCCTCCCTTTCCCCTCAACGGCTTGTTTCCCTCGATGCCTTGCGGGGGTTCGACATGTGCTGGATTCTCGGGCTGGGAGGAGTGGTTGAAAATCTCTCTTCGCGGTTCATTCCAGGGACCAAGCTGGCGGACTTGATCAAGACGCAGTTCGACCATGTGGAATGGGAGGGCTTTCATTTCGAGGACCTGATCTTTCCGCTGTTCATGTTCATCGCCGGCGTGTCGATGGCCATTGCCTTGCCCAAGCGTTTGGAACGCGACGGCAAGGCCAAGACAGTGCGCCACCTCATCGCCCGTGCGGTGATCATCTTTGTTGTGGGCGTGATCCACTCCGGCGGCCTTAGCGAAGGCTGGGACCACATCCGTTGGCTGGGCGTGCTTCAGCGTATCGGTGTTGCTTCTGCCGTGGCCGGACTGCTTTCCTTGGTGCTTCATCCGCGCGGGCTCATTCTCACCACCATCGGCCTGCTGGTAGGCTATTATCTTTTGCTCACGCAGACCAACGTACCCGGCTTTGGCAAAGGCGATTTTGAGGAAGGCCACAACCTAACCGATTACTTCGACAAGTTATACTTGCCCGGCCGTGCTTACCTGGGTCTCGATCACGATCCTGAAGGTTTCCTCAGCACACTCCCCGCCATTGCCACGGCACTGCTCGGCGTGCTCGGGGGCAAAGGTTTGCAATGCTCCGCCTCCCTCTCGAAGAAGGTGCTGGGATTGATTCTTGTCGGCGCTGCCTTGACCGCCCTGGGCTGGTTGTGGGAGCCTTATTTCCCGGTCATCAAGAAGATCTGGAGCTCTAGCTTTGTGCTCGTCGCAGGTGGCTGGAGCGCCATCTTCCTGGGCGTGTTTTACGGCATCATTGATGGCCTCAACTGGAAGGGCTGGGCCACGCCGTTTGTCTGGGTGGGAGCGAACCCTATCTTTCTGTATTTGGCCAGCGGAATGGGCTTCTTCCATCGGATCACAACCAACCTCGTCGGGCATCCAGGAGCCGGGTGGGCATGGGTGGTATCGCTGGTGACCTTTCTGCTCATGCTGCTGACCGCGCGCTGGCTATACAAGCAGCGGGTGTTCATTCGCATTTAGTTGTCATACGCGATCAGTGAAAAACGAACTGTTTTCATGTCAGTAAAAGGGAGCGCCGGCACTCCTGCCGGTTATCAAATACCTGCGGCGAAGCCGCCATATTCATGCAGATTGCACTGCCGCTGTGCAATCTCTCACTGAGACTCTTCCCGGCTTTGCCGCCTTGTGGTCGGTAACCGGCAGGAGTGCCGGCGCTCCCCTTTCCCTCGCGCAAGATAGATCCGTTTAACTTATTGGCGGGATCAATCGGCAGGCAGTGCATTTGCCCGCTCGACTGTGTTGTCAGACACCATTTGCAGGAAGATTTCTTCCAGCTTCGCGCCTTCTCCCTCGAACTTGCTTTTCAGTTCATCCATGGTGCCAAGAGCGATGAGTCTGCCTTGATAGAGAATGCCGATTCGGTCGGCCAATTCCTCTGCGACATTGAGCAGATGGGTGGACATCAGGATCGTCATGCCCGCGCGACTGCGCGCCTTAAGTTCCTGCTTCACTGTGCGCGCATGGACGGGATCAAGACCCACCATCGGCTCATCAATCACAAAGACCTTCGGCTCATGCAGCAAAGTGGAGGCAATCGCCAGCCGCTGGCGTGTGCCATGACTGAGGTTTTCAATGCGCTGGCTGGCATGCCGGTGCAGATCGAAAGTGGTAAAAAGCTCCTCCGTGGAAGGGCGTATCTTTGCTTCATCCATCTGGTAGAGACTGGCGATGAAATGCATGAACTCATGTGGCAGCAGCTTCTCGTAGAAGACCGCCACATCCGGCACGTAGCCAAGTAATGCCTTGGCTTCCAAGGGCACCTTTTGAATGTCGTGCCCGCAGATGCGTACTGATCCCGCAGTAGGCTGCATGAGGCCGGTGAGCAGCTTGATCGCCGTGGTCTTGCCCGCGCCGTTGGGGCCCAAGATGGCAAAGAACTCGCCCTGCGGAATATGAAGGTCCAGGCTTTGCAGCGCCTTCAGGCCGCCATAGTGCATGGTCAGATTGTCGAGTTCGATCATCGGTGAAGAGACGCCACCATGGATCATCGCGTTCAGAAACGCCCGCGAGAAATACAGAATTTTCTGACCTTCCTAGGGCCCCGCCGCGTCTATGCCCATCACCATGGGGCTCACCAGACGATACCCGCCGGGGAGATCGACACGAACCACCTCGCCTGCTTCGGTGAACCACGTCTTGGCCTGATACAGGCTCATCAAGGAAGTGGTGAGCACGAATGCTTTGCGCGGCTTGCCTCCCAGAGGCATTGCCGCCTCTCTTGCTGAGAGATGGATTAAGGTCTCCAACGAAACCGCCTTGTTCATGCCTCCAAGTCCCGGAATGAAGGAGGTGAGTCCGCCCATTCCTGCCATCATCGGGCTTTGTTTCGCCTCATTCAGAGCGCCAGCGGTATCCATGATCACCTTGTCGCCTTTGCGTACTTCGATGCTGGGGATCTCCTGACCCTTGCGCCAGCCGACGCTGACAAAGGTTTTGGTAACGCTGGATTGAGCACCGAGCGCCACGCGCTCCCAGCGTTCATCATCGGTAAAATCGCCGCTGAAACTCCATGTGACACGCGACTCCGGTGTCGCACGCGGTTCCTGCTCCACCATGCCACCTGCCTGCAAAGTGTAACCCTTGTGGGCGCCCGTTTGCTGGTCCTTCCACTCGATCAAGACCAGCGTGACATTGCCGCACTTCTGCCCGCCCTGCATGAGCTGGAGGGTATTGCTAAGGTTGGGATTCTTCGCATACCGTTCCATGAGCATCTTCACCGGAATGACGGCGAATTCAGCCTCGGTGGGAAAATAAGTATGCCGCACCAGCAGCACGGTCATCACAGCCCAAAAGAGCACAATCAGGCCGGATGCGATGCGCCACAGCATAGGTGCTTACTCGTGCCCTTCGGAAAGCTTGGCCGCCTCGCGCTTGAGGATGCGCCCAACACGGTGCTTTGCCAGATAGACCTGCGCAGCATTCACACCCAGCTCTTCCTTGACCCGCTCGGGAGTCCATCCCTTGAGTACGTAACAGGAAAAGATTTGGAACTGTCGCGGCGACACTAGCGAACGGACGCGGCGCAAGGCCAGCTCCATCACTTGGTCCTGCCATTCCTTTTCCCACAGCTTCTCGAGCTGCACGCCATTGGGGTCGGCACAGCGCTCCAGTGGATCGGTGCGGCGGTCATCGTCTTCGTCGTTTTGCAGGCTGATCTCGCGGTACCAAGTCTTCTTGCGACGGCGGAACTGGTCCAGAATACGCCAGCGCGCCTGATTGAGCAGGAAGCTCTTGAAGGACCCCTGGCTGGTATCGAACTTCTTCTTCTGCAAGTTCTTCGCCACGCCGATGAAGGTCTCCTGCACCACGTCATTGGCTTCGTCATCGGTGAGCCCCGCCTTGCGGGCCACGTGCCAGACGAACCCCGAATAGGTACGGTAAAACACGTCCCAGCTTGACCAGTCCGACCAGTTGTCGAGCCTCTCAATGAGGGTCTTCCGCGTAGGCGGCGAACCGGCGTATTCCTTTTCGATGTCCTTGGGTGCAACGTCTTCCACTGCCGCCCATCATAAGGCGCGCGCCGGAAACAGGCAACGGGATTCATGCATTGACGGCAGGCTATCGCCGAGCATGGCTCCCCCTGATGAAACCCCTCTCAGATTGCCGCCTGTACGGCATTGTGGACCTCGGCTACGTGAAACCCTCGGACGCGGTGGCAATGACCGTCGCGCTGGTGGAGGGCGGCGTGGATATCCTGCAACTGCGCGCCAAAGGCCATTCGACGGAAACGGTCGCCGCCCTCGGCGAGCTGATCCATGCAGTCACCCATCCTGCCGGGATCCCATTGGTGATTAATGACCACCCTCTTGCCGCCCGTAAGGTAGGCAGCGAGGGAGTACACGTGGGCCAGGATGATGAGGCCGTGGCCAAAGCACGCGCCATCGTGGGTGACGGCTGCTTCGTCGGCAAATCCACCCATAGCCCTGAGCAAGCCGCCGCCGCCCAGGCCGAGGGCGCGGACTACATCGGTTTTGGCCCCCTCTACGCCACTGGCACCAAGCCGGACTATACCCCCATCGGCCTGCATCATATTGCCGAGGTCCATGCAGCCGTGACCTTGCCTATCTTCTGCATCGGCGGGGTCAACAGCCAGCGTCTTGACGAAATCATCGCCGCCGGTGCCCGCCGCGTGGTGGTGGTTTCAGCCTTTTTGCTGGCTCAAGACGTGCGCAGGGAAATTCGAACGCTCAAGGAACGGCTGACCGCATAGCTCCGAATTGAGCTTTACCATCTGTTCCTGGTTGACCATATTATAATTCCAATGGCGAACCGGTCCCTCAATCGTCGGCTCAAGCTTTCGCGCACTTTTTGGGCGTGGTGGGTTTGTCTCGCGCTTCTCGCAGGCACTGCCGGCTGGTTTTGGTTGCTTGGTCACGATCTGCGCATTGAGCGCAAGAAGGAACCCACCAGCCCGACCACCGCGAAAGCCACTCACTGAGTGGCACGCCTTTGCGAAGATTTCCCAGAATACCAACGTATGCCCTAACCCTTCAATCGCTTCTTTCCATGCCCATTACCCTTCCTGCTCTCACTCGCCGTCAACTGCTCCAGCGAGGTGCCTCCGTCGGCCTCGGCATGTTAGCTGGGCAGCATCTGGCGCTTGCCGAGGAAAGCAAAAAAGAGCTCTGGCTCCTGTTCAGCGACACCCATATCGCTGAGGACCGGACTCACATTGAGCGCGAAGTGAACATGGCTGAGCATCTTCAACAAGCCGTGAAGGAAGTGCTGCGGCTCCAGGAAAAAGAGCGCGCCTACGGCCTGTTTGTGAACGGTGACCTCGCCCTCAAAGACGGCCAGCAGGGCGATTACGCCGCTTTCGTGGACATCATGCGCCCCCTGCGCACTGCGGGCATCGACCTTCACCTGACCATGGGCAACCATGACGACCGGCAGAAGTTCTGGGACGGTTGTGAAGAGCTTGCGCAAAATAAAAAGCTCATGCCGTTAAAGCAGCTTGATGTCATCACCAGTGCCCTGGTGAACTGGGTGCTGCTCGATTCCCTGCAAGAGACCAATCACACCCCTGGCGAGGTTGGGGAAAGCCAGCTCGGCTGGCTCGATCGCACGCTTCGCGATCTACCGGAAAAGCCAACGGTTGTAATGGTCCATCACAATCCGCAGTTCCCCGCTGGCGAAGGTGCCAAGCACACCGGTTTGATCGATACCGAGGCCTTTGTCCGCGTACTGGACAAGCATTCCAAGGCCAAGGCTGTGATCTATGGCCACACCCACAACTGGGAGGTGAAGACGAAAAACAGCGGACATCATTACAT
>JAQGPI010000339.1 GCA_028293175.1 Verrucomicrobiaceae bacterium
AAAAAGAGGGCGGATAATCTCATGATGTGATGCTGTGAACGCGCGCGAGGAGGCGGAACTCTCAGCGATGTGCCTGCTTTCTATTGCCCCAGCCGGTCCAGGACATTCTTCGTGATACGTTCCACCACCTTGTCATCACCGCGCAGGCCTCGCGCCCAATCGGTGGTGGCAGCGGTGAAGACGGTGCCGCCTTGGGTGTAGATGCCCATGCATGCCGCGCCGGTGCGGCCTTTTTCCCAGCGTTCGTACCATTCGGCATCGTCCGGGTGCCAGCGTACGGGACAGGTGCCGAGCACGGTGAAGGTTGTCGGCGTGCCGTCGCGATGGGTGGAGTAGGGCAGGCCTTGCCGCCATTCCAGTTCGCAGCCATCGGCCTCATAACCGACGATAGAATCATGGGCACCGAAGGTCGCGCCACGCTGCAAGTTCGTGCCTTCGAAAACCCAATGGGAGGGCTGATGCACGGTATATTCCGCCGGTTCGCCGATGAACTGCCCGTGACTGTGCCGGTAACCGCCCCATAGGAAGCCCACGCCGGTGAGCTGGTTCTCCGGCCGGTTGACCAAGTGATGGCTCCAGGCGGTGCCCAGCGTCTTGTAGTCGCGAGTTTGATACACAGGATCGGAGTGATAGTTCTGCTTCCAGCAGGTGAGCGCCCGCCCTTCGTCCTCACTGCGCACCTGCCAGCACACGGAATTGCCAGAAAAGAAGGCGACATTGCCACCGCCGGCGATGTAGGCCTCCAAGGTATCGCGCATGGGCGCGCTCCAGTACTCATCATGGCCCACGCTGAGCACGAGCTTGTAGTGTTTCAGGATCTCGGGATGAAACTCGAGATCGCTGTTCGCCGCGTATTCAAGTGTGATACCATTCCTTTCCGCCCAGATGACGAAAGGCTCCTCCCAGCGCGTAAACTGCGAGGCCGTGGGCCGGTCAAACGAGACGCGGTGCCCCTGGTTCTTCGACAGGCCGTGATAGGCGTAGAGGCTGAAGCCGCCCCAGTTGTTGTACGCGGCATAGGTGTTCGTGCAGAGCTGGATGAGCACTTTGGACTTGGCTCCCGGATGGGCTGGACGAACCACAAACCACGCGGTGCTTTCGGCGGTCCGCTTGCTCCTATGTGACCAGGCGCCCCCATTGTCTTCGATGCGGAACTTGGCCGTGTAGTAGCCGCTGCTCCATGACTCCGGCACTTTAATGCGCAAGGTCTCGGGCCAATGGCAACCATTGGCAGAGGCATCCTCAGGAACGGGCTGGCCACTGCCGGGAATGTCCTTTTTGGTCAGCACCGTCTCTGGTTTGGCGCCTGCACGGGTGATCTCCATGGAAAACTTGGGAGCGCTCGTGGCGACGTGAAAAGCCACTTCCTCTCCCTGTGCGATACTCACCTGGCCAGTATAACCTTCAATGTAGAAGCCTTCTTCCGCAGATGAAGCCGAAACGCAGAAGCCAATGAGGGCTAGGAAGAGGGAACTCACGCGAGAGGAGAAATTCATGCAAAGCGATACGTAATGAACCGTACAATCTACCGTGTACCTGCTGCGAATCGTCCTTCTTGCTTTGGCTACGGTCACCGCTGTCGCGGCCGATGGTCTGCCGGGTGAGATGACGCTGGAGGCATTGCCGCAGACTGTACCCGCCCCCTTAGATAATGTAGGCAGCCCGGCCAAGGTGGCGCTAGGCCGCCTTTTGTTTTTTGATCCCGTCCTTTCCGCCACTAAGACAGTGGCCTGTGCCACCTGCCATTACCCGACCATGGGGTGGAGCGACGGCAGGGCCGTACCGATCGGAGCCGGTGGCAATGGCATTGGTCCTCGCCGCACAGTGGCCGCTGGAACCGGCTTGCCGTTGTTACAGCGTAACACACTATCGCTGCTGAACGTGGCCTTCAACGGAATGGTGTCCGGCACTGCCTATGATCCTGCGAACGCGCCAATGTTCTGGGATTCACGGCTGTCAGGGCTGGAAGCACAGGCCTTGGTGCCGTTGCGGTCACGTGAGGAAATGCGCGGCGACGTGTGCGCCGAAGCCGAAGCCCTGCCTTTTGCGGTGGAGCGTGTAATGGCAGTAATGGAATATCGTGAACGGTTTGCGAAGGTGTTCTTCGGGCCCGTCACCAGCGTGAAACTGGCCATGGCGCTTGCTGCTTTTGAACGCACCTTGGTTTCCTGTAACACACGGTTTGATCGCTTCATGCGCGGTGACAAGGGCGCCATGGACGAACAGCAGCAGCGAGGCATGAAAGTCTTTCGCGAAGCGGGCTGCATGCATTGTCATGGCGGACCCATGTTCTCTGATTTCAAACCGCATGTGATCGGTGTTTCTGATGCTATTGGCATAGGGCGTCGCGGATTCCGCACGCCCACGCTGCGCAACCTGAAGCACAGCGCCCCCTACATGCACAATGGCACGATGAAGAGCCTTGATGATGTACTCGCCTTTTATGAGCAGCTTGGCGATGCCGCCAGCGAGTCCCTCGATGGTGCGGACCAAAGCGCTCAACCGCCGTTTGACCCGTTTTTGCAAAAGCTCAATCTGCGCCCTGAAGACTTTCCGGCCCTCAGGGCGTTTTTCGACGCTCTGGACGATGACGGCTACGACCAGAGGGTGCCAGCTCGCGTGCCAAGCGGGCTGCCAGTCGCAGGTGGCAGGCCCTGACCTGCGGTTCGTTCAATTTCAAACCTTCGCCAGGAACACCACCCCCAGGGGTGGCAACGTGAGCTTGACGCTCCAAGCTTGGCCGTTCCAGGGAATCTCTTCTGCCGTGATGGTGCCGACATTGACCTGGTTGCTGCCGCTATAAACTTCGGCATCCGTGTTGAGAAGCTCGTGATACACGCCGATTGCCGCCACGCCCATGCGGTATCCGGGGCGGGGGATAGGGGTGGCATTGATGACCACATGAACCTTCTTTCCTTCCGCCGATGTGCGGATGAACGAGAAAATGCTGTTGTCACCATCGTTGGGGTCCAGCCATGCAAAGCCCGTGCGGTCGTGATCCAACTGATAGAGGGCGGGATGGCTGGTGTAGAGAGTGTTGAGATCCTTGACCAGCGCCTGCAATCCTGAGTGCTCCGCACCCATCAGCACGTGCCAGTCCAGGCTGCGTTTCTCGCTCCATTCGGTCCACTGGCCGAATTCGCTACCCATGAAGAGCAGCTTCTTGCCCGGATGCGCCCACATCCAGGCGTAAAAGAGGCGCAGATTGGCGAACTGCTGCCAGCGGTCGCCGGGCATCTTGTTCAGCATGCTTTTCTTACCATGCACCACCTCATCATGGCTGATCACCAGGATGAAGTTTTCATCATAGGCATAGAGCATGGAGAAGGTGGCCTGGCCATGGTGGTACTTCCGGTTGATCGGGTCCTCCGCAATATAGCGCAGCATGTCGTTCATCCAGCCCATGTTCCATTTGAACCCGAAGCCGAGGCCGCCGTGGTTGGCGGGGCGCGAGACGCCGGGCCATGCGGTGCTTTCTTCCGCGATGATGAGCGCACCGGGATGGTTCGCATAGCACAGGCTGTTGAGCTCGTGCATAAAGTCGATGGCTTCCAGGTTTTCGCGACCGCCGTGCTTGTTTGGCACCCATTGACCATGCTCACGCGAGTAGTCGAGGTAGAGCATGGAGGCCACGGCATCCACGCGCAGGCCATCGATGTGGTACTGCTCCAGCCAGAAGAGCGCATT
>JAQGPI010000353.1 GCA_028293175.1 Verrucomicrobiaceae bacterium
CACCATTGAGTGGTACCCCCGGTAGGATTCGAACCTACGACAAAAAGATTAAGAGTCTTCTGCTCTACCAACTGAGCTACGGAGGCGTTGTTTTGGCGGGCCGTTTAGATACTCAGGAACTACGGTGCCGCAAGCGGAAGCTTCACCTATTTGGCAGTTTTTTCACGATCACGGGCGGACGTCGCGCCTCATCCCTTATTCCGTCACAAAAAGCTCTTCTCATGATTGCCGGGCCATGCACACTGCGTAACCCACTGCCCATTTTTTTGTCCACTCCCATGACCACTCGCGTCCTACTGTTGCTTGCTGCCGCCATCACCGCTCATGCGGAGGATTTTCCCGCGCCCTACAATACGGAAAAGGACAAGGCCGGTCCAATGCCCGCTGAAGAAGTCGCCCGCACCATGGAGTTGCCGCCCGGCTTCACGTGTCAGGTGTTCGCCGCTGAGCCGGAAGTGCAGCAACCCATCGCCATGGCGTTCGATGCCAAAGGCAGGCTCTGGGTGGCGGAAAACTATACCTATGCTGAGAACCCGAAGCGCTGGGATGTGGCGATGCGCGACCGCGTGACCATCCTGGAAGACAAGGATGGCGACGGCAAGATGGATTCGCGCAAGGTCTTCTGGGACCAGGGTACTTACCTTACCAGCGTAGAGATCGGCTATGGCGGTGTGTGGGTGTTGAGCGGTGGCACGCTCAGTTTTATCGCAGACAAAGACGGCGACGACGTGCCCGATGGCGCAGCGCAGGTCCTGCTCGATGGCTTCAACTTCACCACCATCGGTCATAACATCGTCAACGGTTTGCGCTGGGGCCCGGATGGCTGGCTCTATGGCCGCCACGGCATCACCACTGATTCACTCGTGGGCGCTCCCGGCACCGCTCCCGATCAGCGCACGCGCTTCAACTGTGCCATCTGGCGCTTCCATCCCGTGACGCACAAGTTTGAAGTGGTCTGCCAGGGCGGCACCAACTCATGGGGCCATGATTGGGATGCGAACGGCGGGTTGTTCTTCATCAATACCGTCATCGGCCATCTCTGGCACGGCGTTCCCGGCGCCTATTATCGCCGAATGTTCGGCTCGCATCTGAACCAGCATGCCTATGAGTACATCGAGCAGACCGCCGACCACTTCCATTGGGATATCACCGGTGAAAAATGGAACGACAACAAGAAGGGCATGACCAACGGCACTGATGCTGCGGGCGGTGGCCACGCTCACGTGGGCCTGCTCATCTATCAAGGCAGCACGTGGCCTGCGGAATACAATGGCGCGATGCTCACCTGCAACCTGCATGGCAACCGTATCAACGTGGACCGACTGGAGCGCCAGGGCAATGGCTACGTGGGCAAGCACGCACCGGACTTCGCCAAGGCCAAGGACAAATGGTTCCGTGGTCTCGATCTCATCTCCGGCCCGGATGGCAATGTTTTCGTCAATGACTGGAGCGATACCGGCGAATGCCACGATGCCGACGGCGTGCATCGCACCAGCGGCCGTATCTTCAAGATCAGCTATGGTGATGCCCACAAGGTGACTGGCATTGACCTCTCGAAGATGAGCGATGAAGAACTCACCAAGCAGCTCACCAACAAGAACAACTGGTGGGCGCGCACGGCGGAACATTTGTTGCGTGAGCGCGGCAAGTTCAGCGAGCCTGTTGCCGCCGATCTTCTCGCATCGAAGGATGAACATTCACGCGCCAAGGCCATTGATCTTTTGAGCGCCCAGAACCTCGCCATTCCGCAAGATGATCCGTCGCCGCTTGTCCGCCTGCACCTCGCCAGTGCTCTTCAGAAGCTGCCAGATGAAGCACGCTTCCCCATTGCCGCTGCCCTTGCGTCCCATGAAGAAGACGCAGCGGACCGTCAGCAACCGCTGATGATTTGGTACGGTGTCGAGCCGGCTATAGTGGCCCATCCCAAGGAAGCCCTGGCCCTCATCGCCAGTGCCAAGATCCCTACAGTGCGTCGCTTGATTACCCGCCGTCTGGCGGAGGAAATGGAGAAGCATCCTGAGTTCGCCAATGATCTGGTGGCTCTTGCGCTCAAGCCCGAAGGAGCGGCTGCGGCAGAGGACATCATGCGCGGCATTTCCCAGGCCCTGCAAGGTTGGAGCAAGGCCCCGAAGCCTGCCCAATGGGACAAGCTAGCCGAGGCCATGCAGGCCAAGGGCGGCGATGAGATGAAGAACCTGGCGCGCGAGCTTTCCAGCATCTTCGGTAGCGGTCGCGCCAGTGAAGAACTCATCGCCATTGCCAAAAACGCGGATGCCGATGCCAATGCCCGCCGCAACGCTCTCACCAGCCTGCTGCGCAGTCCCAAGCCCGAGCTGCTTCCCTTGCTCAAGGACTGGATGAAAGACAAGGTGTTGGGAGCGCTCGCGGTGCGCGGCCTAGCCAGCTTCGATGAAGCCGAGATCCCCTGGAAGCTGGTAGGCATGTACAAGTACTTCACTGAAGAGACGAAGACCGATGCGGTGAACACACTCATCTCGCGCCCTGCCTATGTGAAGGTGCTGCTGGACAAGATCGAGAAGCACGAGATTCCCTCCACTGCCATCACGCCTTTCCAGGCTCGACAGATCACCAATTTTGGTAACGATGCACTCAACAAGCAGCTCGCCAAAGTGTGGGGTGAGATTCGCGAAACACCGGAAGCGAAGAAGCAGGAGCTGGCCAAGTACAAGGCACTGCTCACCCCCGAAGTGATCGCCAAAGCCGATGCCCGCAAAGGCCGCGCCGTGTTCGCTGGTGTGTGCGCCGCCTGTCACAAGCTCTATGGCGAAGGCATGGCCATTGGACCCGAACTCACCGGCAGCGACCGCCACAACATCAACTACCTGCTGGAGAACATTCTGGACCCCAGCGCCGTGGTGCCGAACGATTTCCGCATGACCGTGCTCAAGCTCAAGGATGGTCGCGTGCTCAGCGGCGTGATCCCCGAACAAACGGAGCGCATGCTCACCATCGTCTCCCCTGCCCAGCGTTTGCAAGTAGAGCGCAAGGAAGTCGCCGAAACCAATCAACTGCCGATCTCGCTCATGCCCGAAGGCATGCTGCCCGCGATGAGTGAAGAGCAGGTGCGCGATTTGTTCGCTTATCTTATGGGCAACGGACAAGTCGAATTGCCAGCGAAATAATCCTGTTCGTCATTCTCATCATGCGCTCTCTACTTTCTTCGCTCCTGCTTTTCACGCTCACAGCCCAAGCTGCTGAACTTGCCGTTCCGGACAACGTCATCTTCACCAAGGACGTTGAGTTCGCCAATCCCGCCGACCAGCACCTTCAGGTGAACATCGCCCAGCCGAAAGAAGCCACGGGTCCCTTTCCTGCGGTGGTGTGCATTCATGGCGGAGGCTTCCGCGCGGGCAAGCGTGAGGGCTATGACAAGCTGCTGCTCACCCTGGCCCAGCACGGCTATGTGGCGATCACCGTCACCTATCGTCTCGCTCCGGAATTCAAGTTCCCGGCGGCGGTGTATGATTGCAAAGCCGCCGTGCGGTGGCTCCGGGCGAACGCCGCCAAGTACCATGTAGACCCTGCCAACATCGGCACGATGGGCGGCTCTGCCGGTGGGCATCTGGCGCAGTTCCTCGGCGTGACGGAAGGCGTGAAGCAGTTCGACGGCGAAGGCAATCTCGATCAGAGCAGCGCTGTGAAGTGCGTGGTCAATTTCTTTGGCCCCAGCGACTTCACCAAGAGCTACGGCAAGAGCGTGGATGCCGCCGAAGTGCTGCCGCTCTTCCTCGGCGGCGACCTGACCACCAAGCTCAAGGAGCACATCATTGCCAGCCCTTTATACTGGGTGACTCCTGCCGCCGCGCCTACCTTGTTCCTTCATGGCACCGCCGATCAATACGTCGCCTTCGAGCAAGCCCAATGGATTTGTGACAAGCTGAAGGCCGCGCAGGTGGAAACGGAGCTGGTGCCCTTCGAAGGCGCTCTCCACGGCCTCAAAAGCGTGCCCACAGAAAAGACCGATGCGCTCATGATCGACTTCTTCGACAAGCATTTGAAGGCGAAGAAATAAAGCGCCTTACACGGTCTTCATCCGTCCCTGCATGTGGTCCTGCGGTAATTGGAAGGCATTCTCCACCACGCCTATCACAGGGCGTTCGCCCTCAGCAAAGATCACTTCCACAATGTCGAAGCGAAACGAAATCAGAGGCTGATTGAGCATGCGCATCCACTCCCGTGCGCCGCGTTGAATGAGCTTCTGTTTCTCAAGATTCACCGCATTGGCAGGACGACCGAACTTCTCGCTGGTGCGGGTCTTTACTTCGACAAAAGTTAGCGTGTCCCGGTGACGACAGACGATGTCCACTTCACCGCCTTTGGGCCCGGCGAAGTTGCGGTAGAGCACCTTGCGCCCCTGGCGTTTCAGCCATTTCTCAGCGAGCTTTTCCCCTGCCCCGCCGATCTCCGCATTGGTCATGCGGCGGCCGAGCACTTGAAGTTTCACCTTTGCTCTCAACGAGCAGCGCCACCATAAGATGAGGCTGCGGACGGGGCTCATTCGCTGAAATCAAAAGTCTGCTGCGCTACGGGGGAAAAAGACCGCCGATGAATGATGCAGGGGCCATGCGTTCGCAGAGCTTCCAGATGCAGAGGCGTGCCATAACCCTTGTGCTTCTCGAAGCCATAGTTCGGGTACTTCTTCGCCAGCTTATGCATCAAGCGGTCGCGCGTGACCTTGGCAATCACACTGGCGGCGGCGATGGAAAAACTGAGGCTGTCGCCCTTCACCAGCGAGCGCTGATGCACAGGGAACTTCGGCACGGGCAGGCCGTCGATCAATGCGGCATCCACTTTGATTTTCAGACCGGCCACGGCTTTGCGCATCGCCCGGCGCGAAGCTTGCAAGATGTTGATACGGTCGATCTCCTCCACCTCGATGAATTTGCAGCACCACACCACGTTGGTGTTGGAGGTCAGTTCCTCATAGATCGCCTCGCGTTGTTTTTCGCTGAGCTTCTTGGAATCATCCAGCACTTCGT
>JAQGPI010000367.1 GCA_028293175.1 Verrucomicrobiaceae bacterium
GGCCACCTCCACCGGCACCGGCGCTAGCACGCCCAGCGGCTGGCCGACCAGGCCCACGCTGTGAAGCGCTATGGAGCCGCCGGTCGCTGTCATAAAGCGTGCCCCTGCACCGAGGGAGCTTTTGACGACAGCCACCGGAGCATAGGTGTCCACCATGTTATTATTGCCCAGGCCACCATAGCGATTGAATCCCCAGGAGGCCACCGTCCCGTCGGAACACAGCGCGAGGCTGTGAGCAGCGCCGCCCGACAAACCCGTAACCGTCTTGCCGCTCAGCGCTCCCGAAGCGATGACCGCCACCGGCACGGAGGTAAACCCTCGGGAGCCGATGCCTATTTGTCCATACTCGTTGTACCCCCAGCTCAACAGCGTGCCATCTGAGCACTGCGCAAGACTGTGCGCCCCGTTAGCGGCCATATCGACCACCGTTTTGCCTGCCATCGCCCCCGTGTTCACCACAGCCGGGCTGGCATTGCTTCCCCCAGCAGTCCCTAGGCTACCATAGAAGTTGAATCCCCAGGCAACCAACGTGCCGTCAGAACACAAGGCAAGGCTGTGATACTGGCCTGCGGAAATCTTGATGACCTTTCTGTTTGAGAAAACCCCTGATCTGTCCACCGCCACCGGCCCCATGGCGCTGTACACGATGCTGCCGGTGCCGAGCTGAGCATTGGAGTTTGCTCCCCACCCGACCACCGTCCCGTCCGAACACAGCGCCAGAGTGTGATCAAGGCCTGCGGCCAGCGCAACCACCTTCTTGCTGGCGAGCACGCCCGACCTGTCCACCAACACGGGTGCGGTGGCGGCACTCTTTAAGCCGGCACCCAGGTAAGCGCCCGTGCCCCAGGCGGCAAGCGTACCATCCGAGCACAACGCCACGGAGAAGTATTGCCCAGCAGCCAATGCCACCACGGTCTTGCCCCGCAGGACTCCGCTCTGATCCACCCGCACCGGCACTGCACTGTCAGTGAGAGTGTTGTTGCCAAGTTCGCCATAAACATTGTATCCCCAAGAGGCCACGGTGCCGTCTGAACACAGCGCCAAGTTGTGACCAGATCCCGCCACCACTGAAAGGATGGTCTTGCCAAGAAGAACGCCTGATCTATCCACTATCACCGGCACCGCGCTGCTGACAGTGCTGTTGTTGCCCAACTGGCCATGGTCATTGTAGCCCCAGGCCACCGCCACACTGCCCGCCCACTGAAGCACCAAGTCGTTGCCGGTGCCGCCGTAATAATTAACGACGAAAGGATACATCGTCCCGCCAAAACTCAGGTTCACAATCGAGCCATGGGGGAGATTGCTGAAGGTTCCCTGGATAAAATCCAGTCCAGTATTGTTTACGACCGTCAGGATCGTGCCCGCTGCCGGGGTGAAGTTCAGGGTGATACTGATCGGCGGACCTGTGACAGTGTAGCCATCGCCGGTGATAGGCACGTCCGTCGCCGAATTAAACGTGGCGAGCGCTGCTACAGGGGTCTCGATTGCGGTCGCGCGACCCGTGCCCGATATCAACATCACTGCGGCAGCAACGATGGCGATTAAAAAAGGCGACCAATGGACCCGCTTGCAGGCATCCTTAAGGGTGAAGATCATGATATTGAAAATGGCGGGCTTGCTTGTAAACACCTTGCAATCACAGAGGCTGGACAGCAAGCCGCATCACCGAACCTTACTGCGATGTAACGTTTCTCGGCGGCGAACCCTTATAACTCTTGTCTGCTCGGCGAAGGAAAGACACTCCGCTCCTGCCTCCTTCTCAGATCAAGGCAATGCACTCTGCACAAACTTGAGCAGATCCTTGTGCCCTGCGCCGGTCTTTGACGAGCAAGTCAGAATCTCTGGCAAGTCCTCGCACATCTCGGAGAGCGCCTCTTTGTAGACCTGCAAGTTCTCCTCCAGCTTGGCGGCGTTGATCTTGTCGGTCTTGGTGAAGACCAGCACAAAGGGCACGCCCATGTCGATCATCCAATCGATGAACTCCAAGTCGATTTCCTGCGGTGGCAGCCGAGAATCAATAAGAGACAGCACGCAAATCAAGTTGTCGCCCCGATGGGTGAGGTACTCCACGACCGACTCATTGAAGCGGTTCACCTCGCCCTTGGCCACCTTGGCAAAGCCGTAGCCGGGCAGATCCACCAGCCGCCACTTGTTGTTGATGGTGAAAAAATTCAAAAGCTTGGTCTTGCCCGGCGTCTCGGAAACCATGGCGAGTCCCTTCTTGCCTGTGATCATGTTCAGCAGTGAAGACTTGCCCACATTGGAACGACCAATCAGGGCGAACTCGGGATAAACGGGCTCAGGGCAGCCTGCGAGATCGAGGGAACTGGTGTTAAAGACGGCCGAGGTGACTTTCATGCGTGAATGGGGACCGCGACCCTAGAACAGTCTTCGGCGAATTGCATGTGATTGCTGGTGGCAATTGGAATCATGCATGGGAGCGCTGGTGCTTCAATGAACAACCATCCTGTTGAACCAAAGACCTTCGGACCGGGATTAAACCGCAATGGAACAAGAATGAACGCAAACAGGAAAACACTTAACGACGCTACGTGCGCTGTCTGGGGCGGTATTATTTGCGTTCATTCGGTTCCATTTGCGGTTCAATAATTTTAGACGAACGGCGGCGTTCGGAGGTAGGCGATGGATCAGCGGACGGAGCCACGTAGGTAACAAGGATGACCCGCTCCCGCTTCCTCCTGCTCGCCACCTTCTGCCTGTCCCGCTTTGCCAGTGCCGCTGAAGGCCCGCGCCTGCAAGAAACCTGGGAGACAGGTTACACCAAGACAGATGCCACCGGCGCGCATGTGCTCGGCTACTGGAAGTTCGATGGCGAGGACGCCTTGAAAGACGCCTCAGGCAAAGGCAACGACCTTATGCTAAATGGCGCAGCGACCGTGGCTCAAGGGAAGTTTGGCGGGGCGCTGGAATCCTTTCCAGGTTTTCCAGTGGAAGAGAAATCGCACGGAGCCCGCACCGGCCTCAAGCCTGCGCTTTCCCCCAAAGGCAGCTTTACCATGGAGATGTGGGTGAATGCCAAGCCAACACTCGAAGCAAATCTGCGTCCCTTCCTTCTCGACAAGAAATACGTCGATCACACGGACTACCAATGGACCCTGAGCGAGGCGGACAAAGCGGGGCAGCGACACATGACGGTGAGCCTTGGCTTTGGCATTAAATCAGAGCTGTTCCACTCGCAGCCGGTCAAGCTGGAGGCTGGCATCTGGCATCACCTTGCTTTCACCTATGATGGCGCGGGCGGGGCGAAGTTCTATTTTGACGGACGCTTCGTCGGTTCTGCCCAACATCCCGGCTTTGGTGCGGTGACTCCGGGAACCAAGCCGCTGAGCATTGGCGACCGCTTGGGCAGCAACTACGGCGGCTTTCCCGGCTACATCGACGAGGTGCGCATTTGTGAGGGGGTGCTGAGCTTTGAGCAGGTGGCCATGCACATCGCCAGCACCCGCAGCGTGTGGCGGCGCATGGAAACCGCGAAGCCTGTGGAAGTGACCATCACCAATCTGCGCCGCACTGCGATCACGGACGCCACAGTGCATGTGAGCTTCGACGCCAAAGAGGAGATCACTACCATTAAGCGCCTGGAACCGGGCAAGAGCTTCGTCATCAAGCATCCGATCAATGCCAGCTTGAAGCCCGGCAACTACAAGTTAAGCGCACGCTTCGAACTCGAGGGATACAACACCGAGAAGAGCGAAGAATTCCAGATCGTGCCCCGCCCCGCGCCTGATCAAATGCCTGTCATCATGTGGGGTGCGAACCATAAAGAGATGGCGCGGCTGAAGGACATTGGCTTCACCCATTACTCCGGCATTTACACCGAGGTGGATGATATCTGGAACAGCGGCAAAGCAGGGCTGCCCGGCAAGCCCGAGTCCATCGAAACCAACCGCAAATTCTTGGATGAAGCCCTGGCCAATGGCTTGAACGTGGTGGCCCCTGTGTCACCCGCCCGCGATGTGGAAAAAGATCCGAAGTACCAGCGCGTGAACCGCCAGGGCAAACCCTACGCCCGCACCGATATCTGCGCCTCGATGCCTGAGTTCGCGCCCTTCTTTGAAAACGTCGGCCGAAGCCTGGCCAAGGCCTATGGCGATCATCCGGCCTTTGCCGCGGGCCTGATCGACAGCGAAGTGCGAGATGCTTCACAGCCGTCCTTCAATCCGGTGGACGTGGAGAACTACCGCAAGTTTGCCGGCGCTGACATCCCGCCTGAAGTGATCAACAGAACCGGCGTAAGCTGGACGAAGCTCAAGGACTTCCCGCAGGACCATGTTATTGCCGACGACCATCCGCTGCTCAAATACTACCGCTGGTTCTGGACCGTGGGTGATGGCTGGAATGGTCTGCATTCCTCGCTGAACAAGGGATTGAAGACCATGGGCCGCAAGGATTTCTTCACCTGGTTCGATCCCGCCGTGCGCCAGCCCAGCATCAGCGGATCTGGGGGCACGGTGGATGTGCTTTCGCACTGGACCTACACATACCCTGCTCCCCTGACCATCGGGTTGTGTGCCGACCAGTTGTTCGGCATGAGCGCCGCCAGCGCCCGCAAGCAGCAGGTGATGAAGATGACTCAGCTCATTTGGTACCGCTCGCAGACCGCACCCACAAAGGCAGGCGCTCCTGGCGGAGTGGTGGCCTGGGAAGACCATGATCCAGAGGCCGCCTACATCACCATCGCGCCCATGCATTTGCGCGAGGCTTTCTGGACCAAGATCGCGCGCCCTGTTCAAGGCATCATGTACCACGGCTGGGAATCGCTGGT
>JAQGPI010000377.1 GCA_028293175.1 Verrucomicrobiaceae bacterium
ATATTATCTGCATATATCCAAGATCAAATTGGCGGGGCCGTGATGCCAACGCTACAAACAGGGAAGGCGTAGCCCCTCTGCTGTAAAATCGTTATGGCCATCAGATACGCCCTCAGGCTGCCAAGCAGACCCTTGTTGTTTTCCATCCAGCGCCAAACCCACCGCCCCCCACACTCCTCATCGTGAGATTTAAGTGCCCTACATGTGACATGCATTTGCAGGCCGAGCCTGAAATGTCCGGCAAGATGGTCCGTTGCCCGAGCTGCCAGACCAAGATGCAGATTCCGGAGTTCGCACCTCCGCCGCCCTCCATTGAGTCATCAACACCGTGGGGCAATGAGAAGCAGCACGAGATCGCAGGCGGTGACGTTCCCTCCAACAGCGCCAGCCCCCAGGCCTCGGTGCGGCTGCAACGCAGCGGCTGGGCGGAATCCGATCCCACCAATCCGAATATGTGGCTGGCCTTCGGCATCGGCCTCGTGTTCACCATCGCCTGGCTGGGGATCATGTATCCCTTGCAGCCACCGGCGACGAAGCCTGTGGCGGATTACAGCGGCCTGCAGATCCTTGCAAACCTGTTCTACAAGCATTTCCTGGTCTCTGCCGTGAACACAATGTTCTTCGGCTGGGCCATGGCCATCCTGTGGCTGAAAATTCAAAAGCTGCGTCACCAAAAGGAAGCCCTCTTGCTGGATGTGCTGCCACGTGAGATGGGCTTGGAGATCAATCCCGAAAACGTGCACCTGTTCATCGAAAATGTGTACGCCCTGCCTCCTCGCTTGCGCGACAGCCTGATGGTAAACCGCATCCGCAAGGCGCTGGAACTGTATGAAACACGGCCCAATGTCTCTGATGTGGGCTCGCAAATGTCCAGCCAGTCAGATATCGACAGCGCGCGCATCGGCAGCAGCTTCGCTATGCTGAAGGCCTTCCTTTGGGCAATTCCGATTCTCGGGTTCATCGGCACGGTACTTGGTTTGTCGCATGCCATCAGCGGCATGAACTTTGCCAATGTGGACGACGTGAAGGCAATCATCGGGTCCATCAACAATGTGACCAGCGGCCTGGGCACGGCCTTCGATGCCACGCTCCTGGGCCTTGTGCTCGCCATGTTCTTGAATTTCCCGCTCAATGCGATGATCAAGGCGGAGGACGACAATCTCAATGAGATCGACGCCTTTTGTAACGATGTGATGCTGCCGAGGCTGAACGATGCAGGCAGCGGCGTCGGCCTGGCCGACAAGTTTGGCGGCGGTGAAACGGGTGCCTTCGTGGAGGCGCTGGTGAAGGCCCTCGGCTCCGCACAGCAGGAACTGCTCACCGACCTGAAGGCGGTGACGGAGAGCGTGCGCGAACAATCTTTTAATTTGGATAGGCGGGCCGACGCCCATGCGGTGCAGGTGGCGACGGAATTCAGCCAGACGATGCTGCGAATGCGCGAAGAGATGACGGAAACCGTGGGCGCATCGGTGGCAAAGACTACGGAATACGTACGCACCCTGGCCAGCGCCCTGCAGGGGCTGAATTCCGTGCTCAAAGATCTGGGCGAAAAGCAGGTGATCATCCATCAGACCAAGAGGAAAGGCTGGTTCGGCAAGTAATCGTCTGCTTCATCCGATTCTCATCCCCTTCTCTTTCTGCCCCCAATGGCAAAACGCCGCCACAGTGCCGCCGACGAGATCCTCCTGGTCCCGTTCCTGGACATCCTCTGCTCGCTCATCGGCGTGCTGGTCCTGATTATTGTTGTGCTCTGCGTGGCAGAGTCGCAGCAGACCAATGGCCGCACGCCCGAGGACATCCAGCGCGCCATGGAATACAAGGCGATGCTGAAAAAGCAAAAGGAGGACGAGCAGCTCGCCGCCCTCATCAAGGAGAAGCTGGCGACGCTGCAAAAGCTGAAAGAGGAGAAGGAGCCAAAGGAGCAGCAGGTGGTGAAGCTGCGCAACCTGCTGGCCAACTCCAAGGCATCGGAAAAGATGGACCAGGACATGATGAAGGAGCTGGACAATCTGATCACTGAGATCAGCGGCTTCAAAACCCAGGAGGACGAGTTGAAGAAGAAGCTCTCGGCACTGGCGGCGGAGCTGAAGGAAAAGCAGATCTCGCCGGACAAAATGGTGCCCCCCGTGGTGGTGCAGCCCGGTGGCGCCGGCCTTGCGAAGGGATCGAAGCTCTACTTTGTGGAAACCAGCGGTCCGCGTATTGTGATCTTCTGGGATGCGGAGAAGAAAACGCAGGTGAGCTCCACGGCTGCGGTGATCGTGGCGGACACAGCGTATGAGCACTTTCTCAAGGAGGTGAAGAAGGACCCGAATGCCAAGCTGGTGTACCTGATCCGTGAGGACGGGCAGACGGCCTACAACAACGCTGCGGGCTGGGCCATGGCCACTTATGAATTCAAGCCCGGACAGGTGGCGCGCCTGCCTGTTCCGGGGCGCGGCAACATCGACCTGCAGATGTTCAAAGATTACCTCGGCACCCTGCCGCCGCCGCCGGAGGCGAAGCTGATGCCGGGTGACAGTGAAAAGGCAAAAGTGAAAAGTGAAAAGGGCTAGGACCCTATTCTGGCTTTCAGTTCCCTTTTTACTTTTCACTTACCCCTTTTTCACTTTTTCCCGATGGCCAAACGCAGACATACCGAAGATCAAGAGCTGCCCTTCGTGGCACTGATGGATACAATGACCAACGTGGTCGGCGTGCTCATCATCGTGCTGGTGATGGTGGGCATCACCCTGGCTGCGTCGGTGAAAAAGATCCTTTCCGATCTGCCACCCGTGACAGTGGAACAACACGCGGAACTGAAGAAAATCGTCGATGCCAACAGCCCCAAGGAAGACCCAAAGAAGCTGGACGAGGAAAAGAAAAAAATCGAAGAGGTCCTGGCCAAGGTCGTCGAGAACCTGAAGACACTGGATTTGAGCCGCGAAGCGCAGCAGATCAAGTTCATCGACCTGGATGCGATGAAGAAGCAGCTCGCTGATACCAAGAAGGAGCGTGATGCCAAGAAGGCCGCCAATGACGCGCTGCTTGCCCAGGTGGAGAAAGCCAAGGCGCTGCTGGACCAGACGCCGACCTTTGTGCCGCCGCCAGCGACGGTGATCCGCCTGCCGAATCCCCGCCCCTACCCTGAGAAGCCGAACGAAACAAAGGTGCTGGTGGCCAAGCAAGGTGCGCTGTACTTCAATCAGAACGAGTTCCTGGCGCCGATCATTGATGGACTGGAAAAAACAAAGGCGCAGCTTCAATTCCAGAATCTGCAATACGAGCCTTTTGCCCCCATTCTCGAAAACGTACTGGGCTCGAAAGCCGAGGCGGTGAAGGCCTGGCCTAAGATCGGCGGTTTGGTGAACACCTTCCAAATGGAACAACTGGCCCAGGCTTACAAGGCACTGTCGGATGCTGGTTTTCCGCCCACCAAGCAGTACCTTAGCGAACTGGGCGACATTGCGGCCGGGCTCAGCCAGACTCTTCCAGTGGTGGCGGAGGCGGTTGCGGCAGCCAGCGCCGGCAACTTATCAAAGTGGATCGCACTGGACCCGGGTAAAAAAGGTGTCATCAAAGCCTCTACCGTCGGCACCAAGGTCAACTTTACGTATGGCTCTTTGGTGAAGGAAGTGAGAGCGAGCCCCCAGGCCGTTCAGGACTATTTCAAGGATCTAGCGAAGATCTCATCCTTCAAGGACCGCACCAAAGCCTTGACCATTTACGACAACACCAAGGTGGAACAGGCCTTGGCGCGTGCGGCTTCCAATCCATTCTTCAGCAAGGGATTCGCTATCAAGCCGGTGTTTACTGCCGGTGCCACCGCCGTGAAGATGGAGCTCACGCCAGCGGCTGGCGGTGGTGAAACGCTGGAGCAGATGAAGCTGCCGACTTCGAATTACCAGAAGCTGCTGCGCCAAGTGAAGGCTGATCCCAATGGCGTAGTCGTCTTCCAGGTCATGACCGATGCAGTGCAGACCTACCATGATGCGCGCCGGATTGCCGACGAAGCGGGAGTGGCGGCCACATGGGAGTTCCTGACGAAACTCCAGATCGACATCAATCTGACCGCTTTCCAGGTGCAACGCATGGTCCTCACGCCGAAGCCCAAACCCGTAGCACCCGGAACGGGCCCCGCTGTGGTTATCAAAGCACCGCCGAAGGCGCTAGATTAACGGTAGTGCCGGTCGTGGTGATCGGAATGGTAGCGGCGGTCATAATGATGGGAGCGACCGCGATGGTGATTGCGATAGTAATATCCATCGCCGTAGTAACCGCCGGGACCCACACAAGAGGGCAGTACAGCGGCCCCGGCACAGACAAGTATCAAGCGAAGCAGTAAAGGACGAAAACGTGATTTCATAGGGTATCGAGGTCAGTGTTTATCAGGCGATCCCAAGGGTTATGTGGGTCAGCCGCCTTATTTGACACCAAAGATGCCACCCTTATTCAAATGCACAGGTAGGCGTTCACCCACCACCTAATCCCCGCCGCCGCACCCGCCCCCTCCACAGCCCCCTGATCCGCAACCGCTGCTGCCACCGCACCCCGAATGGCCACCGTATCCTGAGTGACCGGAATGACTGCCACCATCGGAGCTTCCCGATGAGCAGCCACTAGTGCCAAAGAACGAGAAACAGCCTGCGCCTGAGTCCTTGCGCTTGCCTCGGCCTCCGGGTGGTCCATTTCGATGATTGAAGATGGCAGCCACAACCACGAATCCAAACACAACGACCATGCCAGCAAGGAACTGGGTGTCGCCATGACCAGCACTGCTTTCGCATGCCGCCAGCACCAGACCCAGCACCACGGCGGAAGTCGCAAGCAGCAATGCTTTCACCTGAGCCTTGGGCAGCAGCCATACGCCACTCAGGTCGACCCGCTGGAATCGGGCCGTGCTCGAAAACCGCACCTCCGCGGGCCGCCAGATGTCCACCGGCGGTTCCGTTTCGAACAGGCTGCGATAGCTGTCCAAGGTGGCTTGGTACCAGTCGCCGAACTTGTGCGCTTCCTTTTTTCCGCCCCGGGTAGGCCCGTGATGCAGGGGTTGCCCCAGCACATCACGGCACAGGTCATCCCAATAGCTACGGGTGTACACCATGTGCAGGTGCCAAGCCTGATCCACCTCATCGCTGGGCGTCACCGGATGACCAGCGCGCACCGCCAAGTACAGGAATCGCCGGTATTCTCCCACTACCCGCCCCGCATATACCGGGCTCCATCCATTTTCTCGTGCCAGTCGCTGGCTGAAGGTCAAAGCGGCCTGGTTGTCGTCGAACTGAAAGGCAGCGACCTGCTGCCAAAGCATATCTTGCTGTATCATACGCCGCACCGTGGCCCTGCGGCGGAGACCGGGCAAGCAACGAAATCTTCGTTTGCCCGCGTCAATGTGTTAGACTAGCCTAGTGGCTCGCTGCACGCCTGGAAGAACAGACGCCTTTGCGTGCGAGTTCCTCGCAGCTTGCCTTGATCTGGATGCTCTTGCTGCTGGGCTTGAAACCAAGTCGGCGCGTGATGCAGTCCTCCAGCAGCGCAATGTGTTCGTCCTCGAACTCCACCACCTTGTCGCAGTCGGTGCAAATCAGGTGATTGTGCTCGGGCTTTTGCAGGAAGTTCGGATCGTAATATGTCTGGTCGCGGCCCAGGTCGATTTCGCGCAGCAGACCGCTTTCCACCAACAGGGTGAGCGTCCGGTAAACAGTGGCACGGGATACCGTGCGATCCAGTTTTCGCGCCATTTCCAGCAGCTCTTCAGCGGTAAAATGCTCAGTGGTTGCAAAAGCAGCCTCAATGATCACCTCACGTGGTTTGGTCCGGCGCAATCCCTTGCCGGTCAAAAAAGTGTCGAGGTTTTGGCGTGCTTGAGAATCCATGTCTGCGGGGGATAGTAGGGCTAAATTGGCTGGTGACAACCCCGCGCTCACTATGCTACGCGTGGTCTCTCATGAGACGACAGCTTAAAACCGCCGAAATAGTCGGGCTCCTGGCACTTCTGGCAGCCGTGGTCATCAGCCTGTGGCCCGCCCCCACCACCGTCCAGCCCAGCCCGTTTGACCCCGCGTTCAGCCGTCTGAGCGCGCTTGAAATCGCAACTCTACCCATTGCAGTTCGTTGGGATGCACCCATGGGATCGGAGCTGGGTGCGCTCACTTACAATGCTCAGCCTTTCCGCGTGACACGCCATCTGGGGGACGACCTCAACGGCATCGGCGGGTACAACAGCGATCTCGGAGATTCCGTCTATGCCGCCGCCGCAGGCCGCGTCGTCTTCGCTGGCGTGCCGGGAACGGGATGGGGCAATATGGTCATCCTCTCCCATAGGGTTTTCAATGCCCAGACCGGCGAACTCGATGTCGTACAATCCATGTACGCCCATTTGGAAAAGATACTGGTCCAGCCTGGGCAGACACTGCATCGCGGAGAGAAGCTAGGCACCGTTGGCACCGGCGGGGGGCTATACCTCGCCCATCTTCACTTCGAAACCCGTCATGGCCCCTACATTAATCCTAGCGTTGGGTACGCCGATGCACCGTTGAACCGCATGTCCCCTGAGCACTTCGTGGCCGAACACCGTGGCGCGGCAGTGACATTGCTGAATCCGGCACCGCATTAGCGGGGAGCGCCTTGCACCGCGCCGCCACAGGCCTATGATGCGCCGTGCCTACTCCCCCTTATCGCAAACCGGCCCACGGCAGGCCTGCACGTCCTTACGAACGCCCATCGCATCCGTCCCCGGAGCGCAAGCCCGCGGAGCGTGGTTGGGATCAGGTGGCCTCGTGGTATGATAAGCTAGTGGGCGATGAAGGCAGCGACTATCATCGCAATGTGATCCTGCCCGCCGCAATGCGCTTGCTGGATCCAAAACCCCAGGAACGCATCTTGGACCTGTGCTGCGGCCAAGGCGTCTTCTCGCGGCTGCTGTTAGAAAAGAAAGCCGAGGTCGTGGGCGTCGATGCCAGCCCCAAGCTCATCGAAGCCGCACGCTCGCGCAGCAACAGCCCCAAGGCGAAATTTCTCGTTGCCGATGCCTGTGTGAACTCCGGCTGGGCCGATGGCCGTTTCGATGCTGCCGCCTGCCTCATGGCTGTGCATGATGTGGAAGCCATCGACAAAATGTTCCTTAATCTGGGCCAAGCTTTGAAGCCGGGCGGGCGGGCCGTCCTCATCTTCATGCATCCCTGCTTCCGCATCCCCCGCCAGTCTCACTGGGGTTGGGACGAAGAGAAAAAGATCCAGTACCGGCGACTGGACCGCTATGGCGTGCCCTTGCCCATCCCTATTGCCACCCACCCGGGCCGCTCCACTGGCGAACAGACATGGTTTTATCATCGTCCATTAGCCACTTACATGAACGCCCTCGGCGCAGGCGGGCTGGCCATCACCGGCTGTGAAGAACTGCACAGCCATCGTCGCTCACAGGCCGGCCCGCGCAGCCGCGCCGAGCACCGGGCGGTGGATGAATTTCCCGTCTTCATGGCGCTGAAGGTGATTAAGCTGGCGGCGGCGTAATAGCAGGCCGCCCAGAGAAGTCTCAAGGCTTCTTTGGTAGCTCGTGAATGAGGCGCCGAACCTCCTTTGAATAAACGCGAGTGCCGAGGAGAGAAAGGATATCGCTGCGAATTTGGCTGCGACGGAATTGCGCATCCAATCGTTGTCGCCAGAGGTGAGGAGGCTCGAGCCAGTCAGGGTCGGAGGGCTGAAGGCGGCTGCGACGCATCGCTTCGCGAAGGGCGTCTCGGTCAGCCTCGTAGCCGCTAGCCCAGAAGGCGATGCCATCAGCGAGGCAGCGGCGATACATAGCAAAGAGCCCGCCGCGCACACCCGTGAAAATCTCAAGGGGCGTAGCACCATAACGAGGTCCCTCAGCCTCAAGCTCCTGAAGAATGTCCGGCTCATGGCGGAGCAGCACATAACAGAGCGTGAGGCAGCAAAGCCGGAAGACTTCGGGATCTTCACTCTCGACTCCAAGATGGTCCATCCGGCAGCCGAGCCGCCAGAGACGTTGGTAGCCGACGAAATCACCCTCCCACCTGTTCATATACTCCTCCGCATAGGAGTGCATAGGCACCAAGTGCCAGCAGTTGGACCAGCGCGGCAGCGGCTCGCCGTTGAAATAATGCGTCCACGGAAAATCGTGGTCGGGATAGGCTTCGGTCACGGTCTCCATGGCATCAGTGCATGGCGGAATTTCACTCACTTCGGCACCTCAATCAGCCGCCACTCTCCCACGGCGAGATGACTCAATTCATGGGGTCCCACACGCGTGCGGTGAAGTGCGTCCACCTGCCATCCCTGGCTGGCGAACATGCGCCGCACCTGATGGTAGCGGCCTTCGGTGATGATCACACGGGCTAGACGCGGCTCCAGAATCTCCAGTTGGGCAGGCAGGCAGGGCTTCTCATCGCTCTTCAGCATGAGCGTGCCACTGGCGAAAATTTCCACCAATGATTCATCGAGGTCGTGATCGACCTTCGCCTCATAGACCTTCTCCAGCTTGAGCTTGGGCGAGGTGTAACGCTGCACCAGCGTGCCCTGGTCCGTAAGCAGCAGCAGGCCGCTGGATTCCTTGTCCAGCCGGCCAATGCTCGTCACTGCCGGATTACGCTGCGGCCAGCGTGGGGGCAGCAGATCATAGATGGTGTCGCCCTCCTCTTCGGAATGCGTGCAGGTGTAGCCGACAGGTTTGTGAAACAACGCAAACAGTCCGTCGGGAGCCTGCAACGGCTCGTCGTCCACCATCACCTGGCGGATGTCCACGCGGATGTCGTGTCGCTCCGCGAATTCACCGGCGATCTTCACGTGGCCCTCCGCCACATAGCTGGCAGCTCCACGCCGGGAAGCGTAGCCGAGAGAAGAGAGCACCTGATCAAGCCTGCGAAGTTTCATGGCCACCTATAAGCGCCCAATCGCCCTCCGCGCATGTAGAGAATCCGCTGAATTGGCTTTGTTAGCGAGCCGCTAAAACTTCTTGGCCGAGAGAACTTCCATAATCGCCGCATGGGATTCCGGAGTGATGATGCGTTCGCTCAGCCACTTCTTCGCCATGTCCGGCGTGAAGCCGTTCAGATCATCGCTTTGCATGTCACGCATGCACTTGGGCATCAAGAGGACGTTGGCAAACGACAGTGATGCCTCTGGCGCGATCACCGGCGACAACAAGTGACCCACCGTAAGAGGTTCATCCTCCCAGCCTTCCGCCTTGCTGATAGGCGGCTTGCCATTCTCCATCCGCAGCATGTTTGACATGTCGTCGAAGACCCCCATCTGCTTGGCTAAGCGGTAGTTGTCCGCCAGCATGTCCTGAATCAGCTTTGCCTCTCCCGGGCGTGCGCCGATGCCAGCCACGGCATTTTTAATCGTATCCGCGGCACTGTATTTATGCCGCTCAGCATCATGCATCAGCCCTAGAATGCGGAAGAAAGTACCATCATTCCCAAACCAAGGGGCGTCCCTGCCCTCAAGCTGGGATTCGGCCCCATGATCGATCATCAACTGCTTCACATCATCGGCGAAGTGATTATGCTTTTGCTGCTGTTTCGCTGCGAAATCTTGATAGACAAAGTAGGAGCCTGCCAATCCTCCTGCCACGATAAGTGTACCAATGATTCTGCTCATGCAATGCTAGGGAGTAAGTTGAAATCTGACACCGTTCCATACACTCCTGAGCGGCGAAGTGTCACAGGAAAAATAGCGTCAGCGTTTCTTTTTTGGGTCAGGAGCGGTGTCCCGCAGGTGCTTTTGAAAATTGGTTTTGATGAAATCGCGGTCTCGACAGTGGGCCAGCGCGTAATCCAGTGCGATAAAATCGTTAGTCAGCAGGTGCAGCAGGCTGTCATCGATGGTGTGCATGCCGTCCTGGCCCCCAAGCTGAATGAGGCCGGCGAGCTGGGAGAAACGACGATCACGAATGCAGCGCGCCACGCCATGGTTCATGGTCATGATTTCGGAGGCCAGCACGCGGCCCAGCCCGTCGGCACGTGGAATCAGATGCTGGCAGACGATGCCGCGCAAGCAGCTCGCCAACTGGGCGCCCACATAATCCTGCTGCTCCTCGGGAAACGCATCAAAGATACGTGTCATGGTGCCGGTGGCCTCGCTGGTATGCAGGGTGCTGATCACCAGATGCCCCGTCTCGGCAGCGGTAATCGCCGTGCGCATGGTCTCGAGGTCGCGCAGCTCTGATACCACGATCACATCCGCATCTTGGCGCAGGGCGCTCTTCATAGCATGAGCGAAGCTCTGCGTATCTGATCCAACCTGACGCTGACGGATCAGACTAGTGGAGTGGGAAAAGACGTATTCGATGGGGTCCTCGATACAAATGATGTTCGCAGCGCGGCTGCGCGAGATCTGCTGGGTCATGCTGCACAGTGTGGTGGTCTTTCCGGAGCCGCTCACGCCGGTGACCAGCACCAGTCCTTCGCGCATCTCAGCCAGTCGCTGCACCGTAGGCCCATGCCCCAAATCCGCCAGATCGGGAATCACCGCCGGGATGTAGCGGAAATTGACTTCCATCTTGCCCAGGGAGAAGCTGGCATTGCCACGGAAGCGCCCCAAATTTTCCACCTGGATGGCAAAGTCCAGCTCCCACTCATGCTCGAGTTTCGCCCGCTGGCTTTCCTTCAAGACGTTGAGCAGCAATTCGCGAGTGTCGTTCGCATCCAGAATTTCGTCAGTCAGCGGCATCAGGGTGCCGTGAATGCGGCCCATGGGGGGCGCATTGGCGCTGAGGTGCAGGTCAGAGCCGCCACGCTCCGTGAGCATGGAAAGGTATTCAATAAGATCGTAGGAACGCATGAGGACGGGGCCGGTCAGGTGGTAATACCGCGTGCGGCGCGGCGGAATTCGGTCTCGTTGCCCGTCGCCATAATGGCAGTAGGCTCGTCAATGATGCCGGCTTCGTAGGCGGAGATAATGGAACGAAGGAAGTTGGTCGAGTTGGGGTCCGAGCCGCGCATGAGGTAATCCTGAATCTTGTCCACATCTCGGCGGGCAATCCAGTCGCGCACCGCGCCACCGTTTTCGATGTGCTCCACCAGCAGCTTCAGCCCACCGTCCGTTCGTTGCACAAGCTTCTGGCAGCAGATGCCAATCAACTGATGAGAAAGCAGATGCAGGCCGAGATTGATCTGGTCCGGCGGGAACAGGTTCAAGAACCGTTCCATGGTGTCCGACACCTTCTCACTGTGCAGGGAAGCCAGCACAAGGTGGCCGGTTTCTGAGGCCTGCAAGGCCGTGAGCGCCGTATCGAAATCGCGAATTTCCCCCACGAAAATCACGTCGGGAGCCTGTCGCATGGCGCCGCGCAGGCCCCGGCCAAACGTCTCCGTATCGCGCCCCACTTCACGTTGCGTGAACAGGCAGCGCTCATTGGCAAACATGTACTCGATGGGATCTTCAATCGTGACAATGTGGCGGGCAAGATTCTCATTCATCCACTTGAGCAGCGAGGCCAGCGTGGTTGATTTGCCCGTCCCTGTCGGTCCCGTCACCAAGATGATCCCATAGGGTTTCACCGCCCACTTCGTCAGTAGCCAGTCGGGTGCCCCAAGCGTGGCCAGATCCGGAATGAAGGTGCGGATGCGCCGCAAAACCGCACCGAGGCGGCCTACCGATTTATGCATGTTCACCCGGAAGCGTGTGTGCCGGGTGGATACAAGTCCGGAGTCTCTATCCTGATCCTTGATAGGATCGCCACCGCAGGTCTGCCAGAGCGCCGTCAGGTTGGCCAACGACATCGGCTCCTCGCCATAGACATGGATCTGCTCGGAAATCTTCAGGCGCGGCAGTTCCCCCTCCTGCAGGAAGATGTCGCTCGCGTTATGATCGTCCGCCGCATCAAGGATGTCGTCTATCGTGATAGGCATGGCCTTCATTTACGCAGCATCCTGGCGTTCTGGCAAGGGTCGTTGAATTTTGTAATACAATGACAGGATCACTTGCAACGGACGCCTTTATATCTGCGGGGTTGAATACGGGCAAAATTAGGGCAACCTCGAAATTCCCACCCTCCCATGGACCTGTTCAAAGAAAAACTCGCACTGAGCATCGGCATGCCGGTGCTGCTGGCCCTGATCATCGCCGAGGTGATCTTCACCCATTTTCACAACATCAAGGCCTATTCGCGCAAGGAGACGCTGACCAACATCTACCTGGCGCTGTGCAATGGTACGTTGGATCTGACCATGCGCGCAATCACCTATGCCTGGCTGGTGTTTTGCTTCCAGTTCACCCCCTTTCATTGGTCGCATGGCGTGGGGTACTGGGTGGCGCTCTTCCTTCTCGAA
>JAQGPI010000382.1 GCA_028293175.1 Verrucomicrobiaceae bacterium
GTGATCGAAGTGGGCGTGGATGTGCCCAACGCCACGGTCATGTACATCCATGATGCGGGCCGTTTTGGCCTCGCGCAATTGCATCAGTTGCGCGGCCGTATCGGGCGCGGTTCGCACCACAGCTACTGCGTTTTGTTCGTCGATGACAAGGACGACGAGGCCAAGGAACGCCTCGCCGTGCTGGAGGAAACCAGCGACGGCTTCAAGATTGCGGAGGAAGATTTGCGGCGTCGGGGTCCCGGCAACGTGTTAGGCGCGGCCCAGAGCGGCCAGGCCCCCCTGCGCTTCGCGGAACTGCTCGCTGATACCAGGCTCGTGCGACTGGCAAGAGCCATTGCCGAACGCACCCTCGATGAAGACCCGACACTGAGTTTCCCCCAGCATGTGAAGCTCCAGGAGTTTGCCTTCGAGGCCGTGGAAGCGCCGAAGGAGATGTTGCAGTAGGGGGGGCACCGAGCGGGCGTGGCGCTCCTCGCGGAACAGCGTCATCGCCCCTCGCAATCCCCCCCAAATCCCCACCAACACCGCTTGAGAGTCCCGCCAACGCTGATTAGGTAAGGGCCGACTGCTATCATGATTGATCTAATCCGCCGCTTATTTTTTGCCCTGCTGGTGTTCGTCATCGCCATGGTGGTGTATTTCCTCTGGCGCGGCAACCCGTCCGGTTATGGCTTGATGGACCTCCTGCAAGGCAAGGACTCCGGCCAGCAACTGACCCTTCCCGGCGAGGCCAAGGTGAAGCCCGCCGATGTGGCCTTGCTCTCCCAACTCGACGATGAATACACGAAGCTCGCCGCCGCCGTGCTGCCCTCCGTGGTGAGCGTGAACACCAAGGCCATGGTGCAAAAATTGGTCCAGCCCTTCGCTGGCATCCCCATCTACAGCGGCATCGTGCAGGTGCCGCAGACCGGGCTCGGCTCCGGCGCGATCATCAGCAAGGAAGGCCATGTGATCACCAATTACCACGTGGTGGAGGGCGCGCAGGAAGTGAAGGTGACGCTCAACGACAACCAGACCTTCTCCGCCACCGTGCTCTATCGCGATGCCGTGCGCGACATTGCGCTGCTGAAGATCCAGAGCGACCGCAAGGACTTCCCAGCCCTCTCTTTTGCCGATTCCGACAAGACGCGCGTGGGCCAGATCGTCTTCGCCGTGGGCAATCCCTTCGGCCTCAGCGGCACCGTCACCCAGGGCATCATCAGCGCGCGCAACCGCCACATCACGGATAGCGCGATGGATTATCTGCAAACCGATACGGTGATCAATCCCGGCAACTCCGGCGGTCCGCTGGTGAACCTGCGCGGTGAAATTCTGGGCGTGAATGTGGCCATCTATCGCGGCGATCAGAACGTCAGCTCCTGGCAGGGCATTGGCCTCGCCATCCCCGCCAGCGAGGCGAAAGCAGCCGTCGAGGAAGCCATGGGCGGCAAGCCGCGCACCGGCTACCTGGGCCTGGAAGTGAACCACGACAGCGTGCGCATCAACACCGGCGAGGCGAGCGGCCAGATCGGCGTCTTCATCGTGCGCGTGATGGATAATTCGCCCGCCGCCGCCGCCGGCCTGCTCACCGGCGATGTGGTCACGAAGTTCAACGGCCAGCCCGTCGGCTCCTCCGCCGAACTGCTCGCCCTCATCCGCAAGACCACCCCCGGCTCCAAGGTGAATCTGACCGTCTGGCGCAATGGCGAACTCGGTGTTGTGGACTGCGTCACCGGCCAGCAGCCAAAGGCTGCGGGGGGGATGTGAGCGGCTTCGCCTGAATGGTGAATGGTGAATGGTGAAATCGGAGCAGCACGATCCTGCGCTTGCTCTTCATCCTAACCCGTACCTCTCCGGCCGCGCGCGCTCCATAAGTCGCATTCCTCCCATTCTTCCCCTCACTCCCATACCCCCCAATTCCCTGACAAACGCCACCCCTCGCCCGCGTTCTATCCTCCTCACATGAAGCAAATCGTCTCCTCCTTCCGCACGCTTGTGCTTGGCCTTGCGGCCTCCCTCGCGCTTTTCCAGGCCCCCGCTGCCCGCGCTCATGATGCCTCCGGGCAGATGGCCGAGTTCGCCACCGCCTTCCTCGCCGATCTCACCCCCGAGCTGCGCGCCAAGGCCACGTTCAAATTTGAAGACGAGGAGCGCGAAAACTGGCACTTCATCCCGCGCCCGCGCAAAGGTTTGCCCATGCTGGAGATGACCCCGCAGCAGCGCCTGCTCGCCCATGCCCTCATGGCCAGCGGCCTCGGTTTCCGCGGCATGATGAAGGCGGAAACCATCATGAGCCTGGAGGAGGTGCTCTACCAAATCGAGAGCGCCAAGGATGAATCCAAGCGCGCCGAGACCCGCGAGAAGCGCAACCCGGAGAAGTACTTTGTGAGCATCTTCGGCACCCCCGATGCCAACGGCACCTGGGGCTGGCGCATCGAGGGCCACCACATCTCCATGAACTTCACCATCAAGGACGGCGAGCTCTCCAGCGCCACCCCTTCCTTCTTCGGCTCCAACCCCGGCGAGGTCCGCGAAGGCACCATGAAGGGCCTGCGCGTGCTGCACAATGAAGAAGAGCTCGGCCGCACGTTGGTCAAGTCCCTCAACGAAGAGCAGTGGACCAAGGCCCACGTGCTGGTCGAGGCCCCCAAGGAAATGATCACCGCCGCCGAGCACCATGTGAAACCCCTCAACCCCGAAGGCATCTCCGAGGCCGATCTGACCCCCGAGCAAAAGGCCACCCTGCAAAGCCTCATCAAAGAATACCTGGAGCGCCTCCGCCCCGAGATCGCCGAATCCGCCTGGAAGGAAATCCAGGCCAACGGCCCCGTCCACTTCGCCTGGGCCGGTGAAAAAGAGCGCGGCCAGCCCCACTACTACCGCGTGCAAGGCAAGACCTTCCTGCTGGAATACGACAACGTGCAGAACGAAGCCAACCACGTCCACAGCGTCTGGCGCAGCTTCAAAGGCGACTTCGGCGCGAACCTGCTGGCCGAGCATTACAAGGCTGGTGAAGCGAAGAAGTAAGGCCCTTTGATTTTCTCAACACCCGGTTCGCAGGCTCATCATTGAGCTCTTCGGGTCGGGTGTTTTGTTTTTATGGAGCCCCGCCAAATAGGGTGACAATTTTCCTGCTCGTCCAAAGGTGTCTGAACCACAGCGTGGTTCAGGGGGCGTTGAACACGCGCAAACTTTTCACCGCTATTCTGCGACACTCAATAAGACGCATCCTTCATTGGCGGTGGAATTGAATAGGCATCGGAGCGGGCCACTGCTAAGCGTGGGGGATGTACGCGCCGTCAGGTCCGCCAGCCCTCGCCTGGGGTTTTATGCTTGCCGTCTCCTTTGTCGTTCCGGCGGCGGGATTGTGGCTTATGTCGCGCACTTTCCGCAGGCTGCCTGCCGATACGCATTGGACGATGAAGGCATTGGAACTCACCACGATCCGCGTCGCTGCGCCCGTGGTCTGCTTTTGGGCTCCAGTGATTGTTGCAGTGGTTACCGTCCGCGACTGGGATATGACCATGGCCGGGGTGATTACTGTCTTGTTGGTAACGTATGCGGGCAGTCAGATGGGCGCGCGGCTGGCCTTTGCAGGAGTGGATCTGCCCGAGGCTGCCAGGGGATTGAGGCACTGGCTGAGGGCCGCCCTCTTCTGGCCGTTTTCATCCAGGGTGCAGACCATTCTGCTGATGCTCTGGGCGGGCAGTTATCCGCTAGGGTGGAAGACTGTGGCCATCGCCATGGGAAGCCTTGTGTTTGGCTGTGTGTGGAGCACCCACATGGCCGTGTGGCTGTGGAAAAAGACCGGCTACCTCTTCCCAGCCAGCGAACCGACCCGAAGCTTGGTGGAGCGTGTCAGCAGTCGCACCGGCGTGTCCTGCCTTGCTGTTTACGAAGCTGATTCAACAACTGCGAACGCCTATGCC
>JAQGPI010000389.1 GCA_028293175.1 Verrucomicrobiaceae bacterium
TCCTAGAATGCTCCACGTCGTCCTCTACCAACCCGAGAGTCCACACAACACCGGGGCCGTAGGGCGGCTGTGTCTGGCCACCGGCGCGCGCCTGCACTTGATTAAACCCCTCGGCTTCAGCCTAGAGGACAAGCACCTGAAACGCGCCGGGCTCGATTACTGGCAGGAGGTGGATGTGCATCTTTGGGACAGCTTCGAGGACATGTACGCCACAGCAGCACCCAATGCCGCCTTCGCCTTTCTCACCACCAAAACGAAACAAGCCTATTGGGATGCCAACTTTGACCGTGAAACTTACCTCGTCTTCGGCCCTGAGACACGCGGCCTGCCGGAATCGCTGCTGGAAACCCACTCCGCCGCCTGCCGCACCATTCCCATGGAGGGTACGCGCAGTCTGAATTTAGCAACTGCGGTGGGGATTGTACTTTATGAGGCGGTGAGGCAGCAGGCCATGATGCACCGTACCGAGGGCGACCTCCCCTCGTCAGTGAATGCCCGAGGGCGGGCCGCCCTCGGTACATCTGATTCGTCAGATCATCCGCCACCTGCCCATTGACGCGCCGCCCTCACTGCGGACACTCCCGCGCCATGCCATCCACCGAAGCCTTCACCCTCACCGCACACGATGTGCACCGCCGTTTCCATCTGGCGGACAAGGAGCTGCATGTGCTCAAGGGATTGAATCTTGAGGTCGCACCCGCCGAAACCGTCTTCCTCTGCGGCAAGTCCGGCGCGGGCAAGACCACCCTGCTTTACGTGCTCGGCGGCCTGGAGCGTCCCTCGCAGGGCGATGTGCAGGTGCGCGGCCAGTCGCTTTATCATTGCACGCCCAAGCAGCGCTCGCTGCTGCGCAATCAGGCCATGGGCTTTGTCTTCCAGCACTACTTCCTTCTGCCGGAACTCACGGCTTTGGAAAACGTCATGCTGCCCGCCATGATCGGTGGCAAGCAGGCCGCCAAGCGCGCCGAAGGCCTCTTGGATCGCGTGGGACTGGGCGACCGGCTCCAACATTTGCCCACCGAACTGTCCGGCGGCGAACAGCAGCGCGTAGCCATCGCCCGCGCCCTCATCAACGACCCCGGCATCCTGTTTGCTGATGAACCTACCGGAAACCTCGACGCCACTACCGGCGGCGGCGTGATCGACATGCTGCTCTCCGTCGTTGCAGAAAATCGAAAAACACTGATTGTCGTCACCCACGATACAGGTCTTGCTGAACGCGGAGACCGCAAGCTGGTGCTGCAAGAGGGTCTGTTAGTGGAGTAGCCGCCAGGACAAGAGTGCCAAATTTTACCCCATGAAGATATACATCGACGGACAAATGCTCGACGAGTCAGAAGCGAAGATCTCAGTCTTCGATCACGGTCTGCTGTATGGCGACGGTGTATTCGAAGGCATCCGCTTCTACTCCGGCCGCATCTTCCGTCTGCATGAGCACATCGTGCGCCTGTACGAATCCGCCCGCGCGATCTGCTTGACGATCCCGATGACGTTCGACGAGATGATGGAGGCCACGCTCAAGACAGTCGCTGTCAACGGCCTGCGCGATGGTTACATCCGCCTCGTGATCACCCGCGGCGTGGGCACCCTGGGCCTGGACCCGGACCGCTGCCCCAAGGCCTCTGTCATCATCATCGCCGCCACCATCGCGCTCTATCCGAAGGAACGCTACGAGCAGGGCCTCACCCTCATCACTTGCGCCACTCGCCGCCCTACGCCCGCCTCCTTGAGCCCACGCGTGAAGTCGCTCAACTACCTCAACAACATCATGGCCAAGATCGAGTCCAAGCTGGCCGGCTGTGAGGAGGGCATCATGCTCAACGAGCAGGGCTATGTGGCCGAGTGCACCGGCGACAACATCTTCGTGGTGAAAAACGGCAAGGTGACCACCCCGCCCACCCATTCCGGCGCGCTTGATGGCATCACCCGTCACGCTGTGATGGAGCTCATGGGCAAGCTGGGCATCGACTGCAAGGAAGAGGTGATGACCCGCCACGAGCTCTACACGGCGGACGAACTATTCCTCACCGGCACCGCCGCCGAGGTTATCCCCGCCGTGTCCCTGGACCGCCGTGAGATTGGCGATGGCAAGCCCGGTCCCATGACCCGGCGGCTGGTTGTGGAATTTACCAAGATGGCGAACTCCGAAGGTGCCCCTGTACCGTACTAATTAGGATGAAGTGCGACGTTTGTAGCAAAGAGGCCACGGTGTTCCTGACCCAGATTATCAATGGGCAGATGACCACCGTGAACCTCTGTGAAACGTGCTCCACGGAAAAGGGCGTGACGGACACGATGGGTTTCGGCCTGGCTGAGGCCTTCCTCGCGCCCGGCAGCAGCAAGAGCAGCGAAGAACTCGCCTGCCCCTCCTGCGGCTTCACCCAGGCCCAGTTGAAAAAGATCGGCCGCATGGGCTGCCCCGAGTGCTACACCACCTTCCGCGACGGGCTCGATGGCCTCCTCAGCGCCATGCACAAAGGCACCAAGCACGTGGGCAAGATCCCCACCGGCAAGGCCGTGAGCCAAGCGGAAATGAAGCGGGTGATCTCCCAAAGCCGCGAGGAATTGCAGAAGGCTGTGAAGGAAGAGCGGTATGAGGAAGCCGCACGGTTAAAGGCGGAGATTGAGGCGCTGCAGTTGCGGCTGGAATAGAATGCCTGGAAAGGCCAGTGCCCATATTGGGCCATCGCGTACCAAACAGGGGCGCGTGCCTTGCCTTCAGACTCAGACTCTTTCCGGAAATAAACTTCACTCCTGCCCAAAACCACCCGTCTACACTGCGGATTCATCTCCAGCAATCCGGGCGGGCGTGGAGTATAGTCTGGAAAGCCGGTGTTTGGGCTTCACCGCAGCAGCCATGGAGCTTCTTTCGCCCATGTTTTCCCTGTTTTTGCTTGTCTCCATGGAGCGACCTGACTACAACACGCGCGTATTCCGCTCCTGCCCTTTGGGCCGTGCCGGACCCCGCTTAGCACCCGAAATCAAACTCGATCCAACCAAATCCGACCAAAAATTCGCCCTGGCCACTCTCCTCACCTCCCGGTGACAGACCACGCCAGGGCCCTCCCTCCATACTCCGTACCTTATGAACGAAACCAATCGAATGCGTCTACTCTGGGCTGGCTTTATGGCCATTCTCGCCGCCGGTGTCGGCTACTCCGTGCGCGGTGGCATCCTGGGCCAATGGGCCGATCAGTTTGGCTTCACAATGACCGAACTCGGCGGGATCACCGGTGGCGGCCTTACCGGCTTCGGCATCGTGATCATTCTCAGCTCGCTGATTGCTGACAAGATCGGCTACGGCAAGCTGATGCTGCTCGCCTTTGGCCTGCACTTCATCTCCGCTGTCATCACCCTAGCCGCACCTTACGCTTTCGCTTCGGGGGGCAAGGATGCCGCCTACAACTGCCTGTTCTGGGGCATGTTCATCTTTGCGGTGGGTAATGGCCTCTGCGAAGCCGTGGTGAATCCTCTCACCGCTACGCTCTTCCCTAATGACAAGGCCAAGTACCTCAACATCCTGCACGCCGGCTGGCCTGCGGGTCTCGTTCTGGGCGGCCTTGCCTCGGCCTTCATGGCTGCCAAGACCAATGACGCGGGTGCTGTGATCAGCCCTGCCATTGACTGGAAGATCCAGATGTCGCTGTTCCTCGTGCCCGTGGTGCTTTACGGCGGCATGCTGTTCGGCCAGCGGTTCCCGAAATCCGAAGCCGCCGATGCTGGCGTGTCTCTGGGCAAGATGATCGGCACACTGTTCGCTCCCTTGATGATCGTGCTGCTCGTCACTCACGCCCTTGTGGGTTATGTGGAGCTCGGCACCGATTCTTGGATCAGCAAGATCACCGGTTCCATCATGGCCAGCCCGATGAAGGGCCTGATGCTCTTCGTGTACACCTCGCTGCTCATGTTTGCCCTGCGCTTCGTCGCCGGTCCCATCGTGCACAAGATCTCGCCTCTCGGCCTATTGTTGGTAAGCGCCATTCTTGGTGCCACCGGCCTCACCTTGCTGGGCCATGCCCAGACCGGCGTGTTCTGCGTTGTCGCCGCCACCATCTATGCCTGCGGCAAGACCTTCCTCTGGCCCACCATGCTGGCCGTGGTTTCTGAGCAGTTCCCCAAAGGAGGTGCCATCGCCATCGGCATGCTCGGCGGCGTGGGCATGCTTTCCGCTGGCTTGCTTGGCGGCCCTGCCATCGGCTTCAAGCAGGACTACAACGCTTCTAAGCACCTGCAGGAAACCTCGCCCGCAACTTATGACCGCTACAAGGCTGGGAAGGCGAACGCTATGTTCGGCTACTCTGCCGTGGGCCTCGATGGTGCCAAGGTGGGTGTACTTGAGGACAGCGGCAAGGAACTGAAGCGCTCCGGCGAAATCCTTGCTAAAGAAGGCAAGAAGGATGACAATCAGGCCGCTCTCGCCGCTTGGTGGCAGGGTGCCCAGGCCAGCGCCGAAGCTGACCGCAAGCCCATCCAGGAAGCTACCGTTTTCGGCGGCCAGACGGCGCTGAAAATCACGGCCTATGTGCCCATGATCATGGCCGGTATTTTCCTCCTGCTGTTGATCTACTTCAAGAGCATCGGTGGCTACCGCGCCCTAACCGTTGCGGAAGAGAAGTAACTCCGTTCTCCAGTCTCTGATTTATCACGGCGGCCCGTCCTCGGACGGGCCGCTTTTTTTTGGGCTTACTCCACCATCCGCCGTACAGTTCTGCCCGGCCCCATGAGATCGTCCTTGTGCAAGCCTGTAAGCCGATACAAGCCGCGGATGAAGCCCGCCAGCACGACGATCATGGCCAGCAGCAATGGCGCGCCGATGATCAGCGTTCCACCCCAGTTCAGCGTGCCGATGCCTTTGACGAAAGCCTCGCTTCCGGGCTCCTTGCCGCCGAGCAGGTACATGGCGAGAGCGAAGTTGAGCCCTGCGGAAAGTAGCATCGAAACGCCCATGCCCCACGAGGCTTTCAGCAGCAGCTTGGCGAAACCGGCATGCCTCTCTGGCGTATCCAGTGCGGCTTTCACCGCGCGTTCATTGACCAGATGCGGCGCGAAGACCAGCGAGCAGATCATCGGCCTTCCCCACAGATGGCTGGCAGGAAAGGCAAGCCCGATCAGCACCGGCACGATGATCTCCTTCATGCCAAACCAGAAGGCGTTGAGCTTCAACAAGCCGAGGCCGCCGGTGACGATCACCGCCACGAGGCCGAGGATCGAGAAGAAGTTCAGCCCCGCCTTAGTCACCCAGCAGTAAACCCCAAATGCCAGCGGCAGCAGCGCCGAAACTACCAGCGCCCAGAAAGGGCCCAGCCGAGCAGGCTCGCTGAGGTACTCCAGCGCCACCGATGGCAGCACGATGGTGAGCATCAGGTCGGCTAGCGGGTGCGGTTGTTTGGCGTGCATCGGCGAGGAACGTGCTGGCCTGATTTGCGCGCGAAGTCAAACGCTTGCCGCGCAACCTTGTTGCCACAGTGGAGTTACAT
>JAQGPI010000391.1 GCA_028293175.1 Verrucomicrobiaceae bacterium
CTGATCGAAGGCGTCCACGAATACCAGGCGGAGTGCGCGGGGATGTAATCGGAGTCAGGATACTCAGGATCAGGTGCGTGGGCGGGCTCTCCGGACTCGGCGGTCATCCCGGTGTTGTTGCCCCCAAGGGTGCCACCAGTACCGGCGATGATCTGGGCGTTGATGAAGTCATCATTGGCCTGCTTGGCAGTGACGGTGAAGGCGCTGGCCGTCGCCGCAGTGCCACCCAAGCCTGTGAGCGTCAAAAGGGAAGTCGCGGAACCGGCGGGCACGGTCACGAGCAGTTCCTGGGGCGACACAATCACGAAGGCAGCAGCGACGAGCCCACCCTTGGTGGCTTGTAGCGTCACTTTGGTGGTGTTGTCCAAGGCAGCGCCGCGCACCCGAACATAACTACCGACGGGACCCTGCGGAGGTGTGAAGGAGGCAAGAGTCGGCGGATCAGGCACGACCACGGTAAGCGGCACGGAATCGCTGTAAGTGGTCTGCACTGAATTCGAAACCACTACGCGGTACATGCCCGCATCGGTAGTGAGGGCGCTGGCGATTTTGAAGGTCGGGTTGATCGCGCCGATGATGTCCGCGTTGTCCTTTTGCCAGTGGTACCGGAGTGTGCCTGCGCCCGTGGCAGTGGCAGTCAGCGTGACGGTCGTGCTGGTCTTGGCGGTGGTAGCGACCGGTTTTACCACGATCTTCGGCGGTGCCAGGAGGGTGAGGCGCGCCGCCACGCTGGTGGCGGTGCCGACTTCATTGGTAACGGTGACCGAGTACAAGGCCGCATCAGTGGCGACCATATTGCTCAGATGCAAGGTAGGGGCGGTCTGGCCGCTCATGGCCACGTTGTTTTTCTTCCACTGATAGCTCAACATCCCATCGCCGGAGGCCTGGATGCTGAAGTCCGTGGCGCTGCCCAAGGCGAGTGTTTTGGCCGCAGGCTGCTGGATGATTTTCGGGGCGGCGAGTGCGGTGATATTGGCTGCCTCGCTGGCGATGCCGGCGGTGTTGAAGGGATTGGTGACCAGCACATCATAGCTGGCGTTGGTGGTGCCGGTGATGGTTAGGGTGGCGGCGACGGCACCGGGGATATTGACACCCGCCTTGCGCCACTGATACCGCAGGGTGGGGGAGCCGGTAGCGACGACCTTTAGGGTGGCCCTGCCTCCAATAGCGATCTTGCCGCTGAGCGGTGGTGTGACGATGATCGGTCCGGATTGGACGGTAAGGACCACGGCCTTGCTGATGGTCGTACCCGCTCCATTGCTGACGATGCAACGGTACACGCCGTGGTCGCTCCAGGCAGCGGAGTTCACTTTGAACATCGTGCCCGTGCCCACGTTGATGCCATCGCGCTGCCACTGGTAGGTGATTGTTTCGGTGCCTGTGGCGGCAACGGTGAGCCGGAAGCCATTGCCCTCGTGAACCGTTTGCGCCACGGGCTGGGCGGTGATGATGGGCACGATGCCCACGGTGATGACGCAGTCGTTGCTGCCCACGGAACCGATCTTGTTCGCCACCACACAATGATAGGTGCCGGCGGCGGCATCGGTGATACTGGTGAAGGTTAGCGCAGGTCTGATAGCACCAATCACCTTGTCGCTGCCCTTGTACCACTGGTAGGTGGGGGTCGCCGTGCCGGAGCTGACAAGGGCAATGCTGCTGGTGCCGCCCTTTGGCAGTTCTTTGGCCACAGGCGGCTGGGTAACGATGAACGGCGGGGCCATGATGGTCACCACCACGGCGCTGCTGATCACCGTGCCATAATCGTTGCTCACCACGCAGCGATAGCTGCCCCCATCGGTCCACTGCGGATTGGCAATGCTGAGCGTGCTTGTGGTTTGTCCCGGCACATCGGTGGTGCCATGCTGCCACTGATAGCGAATGGTCGCGGTGCCGCTGGCGGCGACTGTCAAGGTAAGCGGGGTGGCGCTGCCCACGGCGGCAGAGGCGGCGAGAGGCTGCTTCGTGATGGCCGGTTTGACGAAGAGGGTGAGCGTGGCCGGATTGCTGGGACTTGAGCCAGCGATATTACTGACAATGCAACGGTAGTCGCCTTGGTTGACCGTTTGGACATTGGTCAGGGTGAGGGTGCTAGCGGTCTGGCCGACGATGTCTCCGCCGTTCTTCTGCCACTGATAGCCGGGGGGCACGGCGCTGGTGGCAGCAACGAAGAAGGTCACCGTGGAACCCACCACTTTGCCGATCGAAAGGGGGTGAGTGGTGATTACCGGTGCCGTAACAGGAATAGCCGGATAAGTGCCCGTGATGGTGTACTCGCCGATGGAGCCATAAGCGCTGTAGCCGGAGCCCAGGGCGCTGCCTTCGCCAGTGCCGCGAATGACCACGCGATAGGTGCCCAGCGGCAGGGTGGTGGAGATGGTGGCGTTGAGCGCATTGAGCAGGTTGCTGGTGGCTAGCACCGTCGCTCCGGTGCGGTCGCGGATCTCCAGCTTGGTGTCGAGATTGGGCTCAATCGCCGCCGGGACGGCATTCAGCTGCACCGCGCCGCCTGCCGTGGCGAACAGGTACTGGTCCGTATCTGCAATGCTATTGACGATGCCCGAAACGGAAATGGAGCCGGTGTTCGGCAGGGTGATGGGTGTGGTGGCGGCGTCTTCGTCCAGGACGAAGCCAAAACCATTGGCAGCGCCTCCGATGATGGCGATGTCATCCTCGTGATTGCTGGCGCGGTAGTACTCGCCCTTGCTCCATTGGGTGACCTTGTGGTCATAGGTGGCGCCCATGATTGGTGCCCACGAGGTGGCGCCGCTGCCCTGACCATAATAGTACTCTTCATAAGGGCTCACACGGCCGTCGTGGCTCAGCCCCAGGGTGTGCCCCACCTCATGCGAGATGATGCCGGAGATGTCGCCCGTGGTGTAAAAGTCCTCGGTGAAGGCCCAGCAGGGCACGGTGGATGAGAAATCGACACCCGCCTCGCGGAAGCTGTCAATCCAGGCCACGCCGCCTGCGCCCGGGGCCGCTGTGTCCGTAGGCGTGATGATGCAGCGCATGCGATGGCGTGCGCCTGCCGCCGTGTAGCGGCTGAGGTTGGTAGTGATCGAAATTTTGAAGGGCCGGTAATCTTCTACCACCCGGTTCCAGATATCCGTGATCTGGGCGGCGCTGATGCGCGACCCTTTCAGTACAGGGGCGGCAGCGGCGATGGGGTGGCCATTGTTCCAATCGGGATCCGTGACTGATTCGCCGTCGAAATCCAGGTAGATGACGTTTGTCGCGCTAGGATTGCTATCGAGAATGGGCACGGGTTCCGTAGCGGCAGCGGAAGGAGCCTGAGTGGGCGATGGGGAAGAACTATCCACGGGCCGCGGCCTGCGCGGGATGGCAGCGCATTGCACGCTGGCTAGGGGCTTCTGTTCCATGGTCACGCTGCCCTCGGGGTCTGTCGAGATGCGATAGGCACGGCCGAGGCCGGGCTGAACAACACGGCCAAAGAAAGCCGGGCCCTTTTGGCTGAGGAAGAACGAGCTTGGTATCCTTTCCTTCAAGACGCCGGTGACTCGCGTCCAACCTTCTGCATCGGTGGAGACGCTGGTCACTTCGGCGTCTTCGGCAGCTCCGTGCAGCGGCAGGCGGAAATGTTCGCCTTGTCGGAGTTTAGCCAAGGCAGGCAGCGCCTCTGGCTTGAGCTGAGTGATAGCTTCGACCCGACGGCTGGCCTGCGTTTCCGTCGGCGCGAGCGGTTCGCTGTGGGGTTCTTGCAAGTGCCAGGATTCCGCTTTAAACAACGGCTGGCTGGCTGCCAACTGTATGGAGCTTGACGATAAAGTCCCCACTGGGCGGACGGGCTGGCTTGGAGCCCTGGGAACGGCAGACATGGGCTTTTCCCCGTTGCTTCCGCCGAGGTAACAACCAAAGGCAATGATCCCGCCAAGGATGGCTGAAGCGGAAATAATGCGGTGGTGCTGCATAAGCCGTAGCTAACAAAACGAGGCCGACTCCCGGCCACTAGCCCAAATTGTATTATAATTTCCATAATTCAAGCGGACTCATCGGTTATTTACCTAGCCTCTGCTTACCGTTAAGAGGGCTTATGGATGCCGTTCACGTTTTTACTGAAGGTAGCTCGTTGCTAAACCGCCACGTACCCTCTTTTCCGGAATAACTCTGGGGTCAGCACATCCCACAGTTGACCCTGGGCCGCGCTTCTTCATCGTGGCGCGCACAATCTTCGGCACCTCTCATCATGGAAAACGTCATCATTATCGGTTCCGGCTGCGCCGGCTGGACAGCGGCCCTCTACACGGCGCGCGCCAACCTCGAGCCCCTGCTGGTCACCGGCACCATGCCCGGCGGCCTGCTCACGACCACCAGCATCGTGGAGAACTTCCCCGGCTTCCCCGAGGGAATTGATGGCTACCAGTTGATGGTGAACATGCAGCAGCAAGCCGAGCGCTTCGGCACCAAGACCAAGTTCGGCAGCCTCGTGGAGAAAGTGGACCTTTCCAGCCGCCCCTTCAAAGTGACCATCGATGGTGAAGTAGTGGAAACCCAGTCGGTTATCATCGCCACCGGCGCCGGGCATCGTCACCTGGGACTGGAGAGCGAGCATCTCCTGGACAACAAAGGCGTGACTTATTGCGCCACCTGCGACGGCGCGCTGCCCATGTTCCGCAACAAGCCCCTCGTCGTGGTGGGCGGTGGCGACACGGCCTGCGAGGAGGCGCTGTACCTCACGCGCTTCGCCAGCATGGTGTACCTTGTGCATCGTCGCGACAGCCTGCGCGCTTCCAAGATCATGGCCGAGCGCGTGCTGGCGCACGAAAAAATCACCCCCATCTGGGACAGCGCCGTCGAGGAAATCCTGGGCGTGCCCGAGGACCAAGTGACCGGCGTGCGCCTCAAAAACCTCAAGACCGACGAGGAATCCAAGATGGACTGCGCAGGCGTGTTCGTCGCCATCGGCCTCGTGCCCAACACCCAGCTTTTCCAAGGCATCATCGATACCGATGACTCCGGCTATATCGTGCCCACCCACGGTGTCCACACCAATGTCGAAGGCGTCTTCGTCGCTGGCGACGTGGCCGACAAGCACTACCGCCAAGCCATCACCGCCGCCGCCATGGGCTGCATGGCCGCGATTGACGTGGAGCGGTTTTTGATGGGGCTGAAGGAGTAGGGGTTTGTTTGAAAAACAAACGCCGCCAGCCCAGAGGGACTGGCGGGCTGTGTTTGACTCAAGCTTCGGTTTACAGCGGATTCGCGATCTCGTTGATGTAGATGCTGAAGTCGATGGAGAAGCTGTCGCTGCCGTCGTTGGTGTTGGGGCCTACGCAGACGTAGATGGTGTCGCCGGGCTGCAACAGGCCTACGTTGAGGGCGGTGAGGTTGAGGGTCGCGCCGCCGAGGTAGGTGTTGTTGAACTTTTGGGTGAAGGTGGCTCCGGCGCTGGTTTCCGTGTACACGATCACCTGCCCGCCGTTGCTGGTGGCGGTGCTGCTGGTCACGTAGCCGTTGCTGATGCCGTAATAACCGGCGCGCTTCACTGTGTAGGCGGCGATGGCGAAGCGGTCGGTAGTCTGGCCTTGGGCGGTGCCGCGACCGGGGTGACCGCCGGTGGAACCGAGGCTGACATAAGCGCCCAAGAGGGGATCTTCAGGGAACACGGCCGAGCCTTTGCTGCTGTACTTGGTGGCGCCCGTGGTCCAGGCCAGGTTCACGTAGTTTGCCGCGCTGGTGATAGGACCGTTGGCATTCCAGTGATAGCTCCAGCCGGGCAGTGGCGAGTGCGTCTTGAAGTCGCTGCGGTAGTTCGCGATGACTCGGCTGGTATTGCCTGCCACGGTGAAATTGAGCGTGTTGAGCGTGCCGTACTGGGGGGTCGCCTTCACTGTGTGCGCGCCAGGGGTGAGCACCTGTCCCGCGAGCGGATTGGTGCCATTGCCAAACACCGCATACGGCGGCAGCAGGCGCTGGTTCACCGCTGTGGCATCGTACTGCATGTTGATGTAACCCTGCGCCGTGTTGAGGTTGGCGCGAATGGTCAAATTCGTGCTGCCTAGCTTAGCGGGATCAATGACACCCGTGTTGGCGATGTCCGCCAAATCGAGGCCCGTGGTGGCATCGACGACGGTGTAGGTCTGCACGGCGGTGGTGCCGCTGAACGCGCCGAGCATCCATTGGTCAATGAGCTGTCCGGCAGGCGCAAGCGTCGTGGCGGCGGCGGGCAGGTTGGTGGTATCGACCAGTCCGGCAGGGATCTGGCCGTAGATGCGACGGGGTGGTTGGGTGGGCTGGCGGCGCGGGTCCTGATCGGCGTTGAAGGTGCTGTCGAAGGTCAAAGCATCCAGGTCCAGTCCGGCATTGCCCACACCGCTGCCGGTGGTCTTGTGGCAGGTGATGCAGAACTGGTTTTGCACCGAGTGCGGGCGCGGCTTGTTGTAGAGCAGCGGACCCTCGGGGAAGTGGACGCTGGCGCGCAGCGACACGGTGCCGGAGGGAATGGTGAAGCGCTGGGCGGCGTTGTCCTGCTGGTAGTTATAGTAGCAGGCGTACTTCGGATACGTGGTCTCGCCATTGGCCTTCAGCACCTTGGTGATTTCATCGTGCGTCCAGCTTGGGAAACGGTCGGCGAAGCGGGTCTTCCAATCCAATGTGTAGGCACTGGGCAGGCCGATGAGCGTGCCATTGGCGTGGTTGCAAGCGGTCTCCAGATCCACGGCGTGCGCGATGACTTTGAAGTCATCGATCCAGCCGTTGAAACCGGCAATCGACGTGGAGGCCGGGCGGCCCAGGGTCAGCTTGCCGACGGACATCTGGAACAGCGGCACATAGGCATCCGACCAGCGGTTGAAGATCAGGCCGTTGAGGTGGAAATCCACTTCCGTACCGGCTTTGCGAATCTGGAAAGCCAGATGCGCCCAGGCGGTATCTGGCAGCAGATCATTCAGCGCCGTGACTGGCGTGGTGGTGAGCACTGGCGGCAGAGATATACGGTTCACCACGGCACCAGCAGAAGTGGTGTAAAGGATCCGGTGACGGCCCACGATGCTCACCATCGTGCCATCGGGGAAGGTGGCCAGACGACGCTCCACGGTGTCATCCGTATGACGGCAATCGACGAACAAACCCACGTACCAGTCCTTGGTTGAAACATTCACGCCCGCAGGTTGCGCGGCGACGGTGAACTCCAGGCCAGTGGTGCCATCCATCCAGAAGCCCTTGCCATGCACACCGCCGGCGGCGGCGGGTTCCAGGCGGCCGGTGCCGACCACGAGACCGTACTTGGGCGTGATCCAGCGCGTGGGTGGAGGGGTCGCTGCGTTTTGCAGTTTCACCAGATTGGTGAACACATGAGTGCCGCCATTCCAGCCGTTCCAGTGCGAGAAATAATTGCCGCCGGTGCCGTTGTTCACAAAGGTGAGCAGGCCGGTCATGTTGGCGATGATGAAGGCATCGGGATCGACGTAATCATCGAAGCTGACTTCATCGCTGTTCTTGCCCACCGTCATTGGCCAGGCCACATCGCGATGGGACATGGGCTTCACGTACTGGCGGTAATTCATCTGGTTTTCCAGTGACTCGATGATGTTGGCGTTGTCGTTTTCACCCGCAGGCATGCGCAGCGTGGAGCGGCCATAAGCCAAGCGCAGCCAGCCATTCTCTGTGCCCAGCGGCCCGGTGTTCGCCTGATAAAGCTGCACCATGCGTTGCTCAGGACCTGCGAGCACGGGATTGCTATTGTCGCCCGCGCCCACAGCGTAATCCGTGTCGTTCATGATGTTGTCGATCATCACGACCTTGCCATGGCTCCACAGGCCGCAGTAAGCGATGCCCTGGTGCTTGCCACCGTCTTCCGGCTTGTAGGTGGGCGGCTCTTCCGGCACGCCGGTCTGCGGATAGCGGCTCTGGTTCCACACGCCGTCGGTGCCGGCGTAATGGAGCTGGTCGAAGACCGTCTCGAAGAACAGGTTGCGCGCCTCGCGGTCCATCCAGGGATAGGAGCCGCCGATGTCCTCGCCATCGGGAATGAGGGTGCCTTCGGGATCGCGGAAGGGCTGCAAGGCGAAGCCGAACTTGGTATTGATACGCGAGTCATAGGGCGCATGGCTGATGGGCAGGATGTTCGTCCATCCTGTGGGGTCGGCCTCGGTGCCGCCGGTGTAATAGGAATACACAATATCACAGCCCTGGCCGGTGTGCGCTACGCTGGTAACTGGGTCAGTCCAGGCGAGGGAGCCCGTGCCCACGCGGGTGATGAGGAGACGGCCATCGCCTACGATGATGGGCTCAAAGGTGTTGCCCGAGAAGGTATAATCCGGCCCGCCCACGGTGGCCCCCGCATTCGGCGCGGAGGTGTCGCGAACAATGGAACGAATCGATGCGTTCACCGTCTTCGGGTTCTGCACGTAGATCTTGATCGGCGTGACGAAGTACTGCGTGTGCGAGGCGATGGCCGGGGGCGTTGGTGCAGGCGTGATGGTCCAGTTCGTCGTGCCCATCACCTTGATCGTGTACACGTCCTCGTATTGGCCAGAGGTGGCATTCAGCACTGCGGTGCAGGGGGCCGTTTCCCACAGGGCCGCGTGCGAAACGCCGCGCCGCACACCATCGAAGGTGTTAGGTAGCGTGAACTGGCTGGAAGCGGCGCTGGCCGAGGCGTAACCATCCAGCCACTTGAAGGTGGTGGAGCTCATGGTGAACGAACCCGCCGGGTTGTTCAGAAAAGGCTGCGTCATCTTCTCGGGAATGAACAAGCCGAAGCGCGGTGTGCCGCCCTCGGTGCCACCGCCTTCCACGATCAGGCCGATGCGGCCATCTGCTGTGGTGCGCCAGGCGGGCTGATGTGGGTGGGTGAAATTGGTGGTCGCGGGGGTGACCGTCGTGTTACGGATGACCCCCGCCACTTCTCGCCAGAGAGCGGGGGATTCGGGGGGCAGCGAATACGCAGCAATCGGCAGCACAGCTGCCACCAGGGTGAGGGTTCGTTGAGTGATGTTCATGATGAGAGAGACCGAGATGGCTGATGTCCCCAGAGGCTAGCAAGCCGCCCTCAGCGGCTGCTTGGATGAATCGCCCGGAAAATAGAATATTTCGCCCGCTTACCCCTTGGGCCGTGACCGGCGGTATTCCTTCGGCGCGAGCCCATACTTATCCCGAAAACACCTGAGCAAGTGGCTTTGATCGGCAAACCCCGTACGATGTGCAATCGCGGCTATGGACTCGGACGATTCGCGCAGCAATTTTTCCGCCCGCTCCACTCGCTGTTCCCGCAGGTAGCGTGCAAACCCCCATCCGGTGGTCTCCTTGAAGAAGGCGCGGAAGCGGCTGGTGCTCATTCCCGCAGCCCGCGCGACGTCGGGTTGTGATATCGTCTCATGGCCATGCAAAGACACATAATCCAGTGCCCGTCGCAGCCGTGTTTCGCGCAGGGCGCGGTTGTTGTCGGTGTTCGCCTTGATGCCTTCATCGGCAGCAAAAGCCGCGCGCAATCGCAAGAGCACGGCCAGAAAACTGAGCTTCACCAGTGGCAGTTTTTCGGCCTGATCATCTTGTACGGGGAACCAGGACTTCGCCAGCTCTAGCAGCGCCGCGTGCAGGGCTGGAGCGGCTTCATGATCAGCGCGCAAAACGGGCGGCGCATCG
>JAQGPI010000401.1 GCA_028293175.1 Verrucomicrobiaceae bacterium
TAGGAGTGGCGGCCAGCACTGCGCCGCTTCCCTCCTTGAAGGTGAGGTAAGTGGCGCTGCCGGTGAAGGTGCCGGTGGCGGGGTTGAAAGTGATGCTGTTGAAGTTCATGGGGCGGTACGGCTCCCACGCGGGAAAGCTCGCCTTGTGGCCCGTGGTGAGCGAGGCATCGCTGAAGAAGGTGTCATCCGTGCCGCCGCCCTGCGCCACCAATGAAATGTTCAGCGGCGGCGGGCTCTGGCCGTTCATCATGTACGGACTGGTGACCAGCGGGAGGCTCGGCGGCAGGTAGCGCGCGCCGCGCACCGCCAGCACCCGGTCAATGCCATTGAAGTAATCATTGGACACACCCTCCTTCGCCACCAGCGTGCTGGGCGGGCGCTGCCATTGCATCGCGCCTGCCACTGCGCTGTCGCGGTAGTAGGGCGGTGTGCCGGTGCTGAGCGAGAAGTGACCCGCGAGCTGCCCTTTGTAACCGTACAGCCAGGTGAGCAAGGAGACGCGGCCGTCCTTGCTGAGGAAGGCGGGCACGGCGAAGGCGCTGCCGTCCGGCAGGCGGCCGGCAAAGGTGAAGGTGCCGCCCGTGGTGACGGTGAAGCCTGCGTAGCCGCTGCCCGCCGCATTGCTGGTGGGGCTCACCTCCGGCTGGGCGATCTCCGCCGTGTGATATCCTGTGAGATGCAGGGCCGGGTTCGTCCGCGAGTTCCAGGGGTTGCGCTCCAGCGCGACGGGCAATTTCCAGCTGCCAGCATAGTTGTAGGAAAGCCGGATGCAGCCCATGCCGTTGACGGCATCCCAGGTGAGGCTCAGATAGTGAGTCGCCGGGCCTGTGAGGGTATCGGCGTTGGGCTCGACGTACCCGCTGGACAAGCCGGTAAAGCGGCCCGTCTCATCCTGCACGAGCTCCCCGGCGATCGTGAAGGTGACGAGCCGGCCGCTATTGATGCGGTCATTGTAACCGTCATACGTGGTGCCAACCTTGCCGGTGAAATGGCCGCTCTCGCTTACCGTGAGGCTGCAGGTGGCGAAAGGAGCCCATTCATCACCCTCTGCCTTCATCAGCCCGAAGAAGGTGCTCACCAGCTCGCGGTCGAGTTTGAAAACCGTGAGCTTCACAGTGGCGACAGCGGAGGTGCCAAGGGGATTGGTTGCGCTCACCTTCACATTGAACGTGCCGAAGGTGATGGGCATGCCGCTGACGATGCCGCTGAGCGGATCGCACTTCAGCCCGCCGGGCAGGCCGCTGACATTGAACCGCGTGGGCGTATGGCTCGCCTTGAACTGATAGCCCGCGTACTTCAACGCCACCTTGCCCACGGGTAATTCGATGGGGTCCATCTGCGGCTTCTCGCTTTCCAACGTCACGGTGATCAGGCCGGAGCGCAGCGGCGTGGCGATATCGCTGCGGCTTACCTCGCAGTAGTACACTCCATCATGCTCTTCCTTGCTAGGCTTGGCGATCTTCAGGGAGGGCGAGCTGATGCCCGTCATGTGCGCCGGATTCAGCGGCTGCCCGTCCATCCGTTTCCATGCGTAGATGAGGCCCGCGCCCGCCGTCTTGATGGTGAGCGTCAGCGGCTTGCCCGCCACTGCCACCACACGGCGGTCGGCCCCTTCCACCACGCCGAGCGTGGCATAGTCGCTGGTGATGGTGCCCTTGCTCGTGAGGGTGAGCAGGCGGTAGCTGCCGGCGTGTGCATACGTGGCCGAGGTGATGTGATAGGTGGCGTAAGGGTAAACGATGGGAATTTTGCGTGCATTGAACTGCCACTCGTACTTCAGCACCGAACTGGTAGTGAAGACATCCGTGGTCAGGCAAAGCCGGTCGCCCGGATGAACGAGCCGGTGCGGAGTGCGCTGGATAGCGGTGCCGGAGGGACGAAAAAGGAGCAAGGCTGCCTCCGAGACGGTAGTGCCCGAAGGGTTGGTGATAACGCAGGTATAAGTGCCGCTGTTTTCCTCCAGCATTGGCACGGTGATATGGTTCTCATGGTCGGTCTGCACCACTGCCGGGCCGTAATTTTCCCCATCGCGCTGCCATTGGAAAGTGTAAGGCGTGTGGCCTAAGACGGTAACGCTGAGCCAGGCAGAGCGGTTGCCGTCGGCCACTGCAACCCAGGAGTTGGGCGGAAATAGCACCACGGGCGGGTAGGGAACGACGGTGATGGTGGCCTCGGCAGAGGTGGCGGTGCCATCGGCATTGGTGATCACGCAGCGGTACTTCCCCGCGCTGCTGGGCACCGTAGGGAGCGAGAGGAAATGGGTGCCGCTCTGCTGCTGCACCGGTGCGCCATAGTCCTCGCCATCGCGCTGCCACTGGAAAGTGAAGGGGGCTAGGCCGGTGACAATGACCGAGATCGTCGAAGAGTTGGTCCGGTTGGCATCGAGTACGGTATTGACGGGATCTCTCGTCACCACCGGCGGGCTGGCTGCTGGAGCGGCGGTGATGGGCGGCGGCTCAGGAGAAGACGATGGCTGAGCTTGCGCCACAGACAGAATGCCCAAGGAAGCCACCAGAGAGGTTAATAACAGTCGCAGGGGCATGCCGAAAGCTTATGCCAAATTCTTAGCCCACTGTCAATGGGGGCCACAAGCGGTGCCCCATCGAAAAACCATGGTAGGCAAGAGCTGCGTCTCGTCCCTGACTGAGGGGGCGAGACGGGGCGCGAACAAGCTTATCCATGCCCCCCCTCCGCCCAGGATGTTTGGGACGAGGCGCAGCTCTTTCCTACCTAGATTTTCGGTTGGCCTGAGGGTGAAAAGGTGTCTCCTGATTTGGCTAAAACCAAAACAACTTTCTGGCAAGCGCGCCAAGTAGCCGCGCCCCGAGTAGCCCAGTTGCGCCGCAACTGGGAATGGGAGAGGACTTTATAGTGATGAGGACAAAACGAAGCACACCAGTTGCGGCGCAACTGGGCTACTTGGGCACTGGGTTATCTCGGTGCGCGTTACGCCAGCCGCGCCTCAATATCCTTGTCCAACCACGCCCACAGATTCTTCAAACTCTGCTCGGCTTTGGCTTTCGCGGCGGCGAGTTCCTCGGCGTTGAAGGACTTGCCGGCGGCGGGAACGTTGCGGCCGAACATGTAGTACTTGATCTTCGGCTCGGTGCCGGAGGGGCGCACGGCGAAGGCGCGTCCGTCTTCGAGGTCCACGAAAAGCATCTTCTCCGAAGGCACCCGGTCGCCTTCTTCATCGTGGATCACATCCTTGCGGAAGTCGCGCACGCCGGTCACCTTCACGCCGTCGATCACCGTCGGCGGATTGCTGCCGTAGCTGTCGGCGAGCTTGGCGATCTTCGCCGCGCCGGAGGCACCTTCGAAGGTCTTGCTCTTGTTCACTTCCAGGAAGTAGCCCACTTCGCTGTACACCTGATCGAGCAGTTCCGCGATGGTGATACTTTGTGAGGCAGCATAAGCGGCGAGTTCGGCGAACATCACCACGGCACCGTTGCCGTCCTTGTCGCGGCTGAAGTCGCTGCCCATGTAGCCGTAGCTTTCTTCGCCGCCGAAGACGAGGAAGCGGCTCTTTTCCAGGCGGATGTTGCGCGTGCCCGCTTCGTCCAGATCCCGGTACTTGTCGCCGATGCCGAGCTGCGATTCATACTTCGCCAGCTTGCTGCTGATCCACTTGAAACCAGTCAGCGTGTTCACGCAGTTGATGCCGAACTTCGCCGCGATGGCGTCCTGCATGGGACTGGTGACATAGGTCTTCAAAAGCACAGCCTTGGACTTGTTAGCCTCAGTCAGCCAGCCGAGTTCAAACATGGTCTTGGTGCGGTACCAGGCCATGAGCGAGCCGATCTGGTTGCCGGTGAGAAGGATCAGTTTGCCCTCCTTGTTGCGCACGCCCACGCCCATGCGGTCGCAGTCCGGATCGGTGCCGATGATGGCATCCGCGCCCACCTTATCGGCCAGATCAGCGGCCATCTTCAGGGTCGGCGCGTTCTCGGGATTCGGCGATTCCACGGTGGGGAAACGACCGTCCTGGATGTCCTGCTCCGGCACGGTCACGTAATCAAAGCCGAGCTTGCCCAGGATGGTAGGCACGAGCACGCCGCCGGTGCCGTGGAGGGCGGTATAGACGATCTTGAGGCCCTTGGCTTTCTCCAGCAATTCGGGCTTCAGCATCAGGGTCTGCACGCGGGTGAGGTATTCCTCATCCATGTCCTTGCCCAGGATGGTGATGGTGCCCCGCTCGGCCTCTGGCAAGGCCTCGTAGGCCTCGGTGATGATGGCGTTCACTTCCTTGATGATGCCGGTGGCATGGGGTTCCACGATGCCTGCGCCGTCGTTGAAATTCACCTTGTAGCCGTTGTCATGCGAGGGGTTGTGCGAAGCCGTGAGCATCACGCCCGCATCAGCGCGCAGCACGCGCACCGCGTAGCTCATTTCAGGCGTGGCGCGGCAGCCATCGAAGAGGTACACATTCGCGCCCAGATCAGTGGCGATCTTGGCCGCAAACTGCGCGAATTCCTTGGAGAAATGCCGTGTGTCATGCGCGAAGACGATGCTCGCCTTGCCTTCCACGCCGTCCTTCTTGCGGTAATCAATGCAGTACTGCACAAGGCCGCGCGTGGCGCGCAGCACGTTGAAGAAGTTCATCGCATTCGTGCCCACGCACGGATAATCCGGGCGCTGATCCGCCGCAGCCGCGCCGCGCTCGGCCTTCGTCACCACGCTGCCGATTGTACGACCGCGCAGACCGCCGGTGCCAAACTTCAGCGCCTGGAAGAACCGGTCATTGAGCTGGTTCCACTCGCCTGCCGTGGCCAGTTCTTCGATGCTCTGGCGGTACAGCGGATTGGTGCTGGCGCTGAGCAGGGCGGTGATGTTGTCGAGACTGGCTTGAAGGAGCTTTCCTTCAGCGACGGCTTGGGTGAGTGTGGCTTCCAGGGACATAGGTAAAAGGGAAAATTAAAAGGGGTAAAAGTCGAGGTTAGCGAGGGCGCGGACGGCAATCAATCAAGAACGGTCGCGAGGATTTGGTTCAAAGCGGGCGCGGGCGCAGGCCGAGGGAGGGGGAGTGATTCATAGGCGAGAGTTCCGAAGGCTTGCGCAAGCGCCGCTACTTCTGCGCCTCCACGCCCGCCGATTTCAGCGCCTTGCGGGAGAACTGGGTGATGTAATAGACCGCCGTCACCGCCGCGACCAGTCCCAGGCCGTAGAGGGTCCATGCCAGGGGCGATTGGCCTTGCCCGCTCAGGCCCGTGCGGGCAATCGACCCGAGGTACACATACACAATCGTGGCCGGCAGCGAGCCAAGCCACGAGGCCGCGACATAGGGCCCCGGTTTGACTTTCGTGACGCCGAAAGCGTAGTTCAGCGGGGCATACGGCAGCACCGGACAGAGGCGGCTGAGCGCCACCACCTTCCAACCTTCCTTTTCCAGCGCACGGTCCAGCGCGGTGAAGGCGGCGTTGCCTTCCACCCTCCGGGCCACATAATCGCGCGCCACAAATCGGCTGAACCAAAACACCACCGTCGCCGCGATGGTGGAGCTGATGGAGACCAGCACGACGCCCCGCACCACGCCAAACAACGCGCCTGCGGAAAGCGTAAGCACAGAGCCGGGCACCATGAGCAGGCTGGCCACAATGAAAGCGATGGCAAACACCACGGGCCCCCAAGGCCCGAGGTTGTCCACATAGGAGGCGATTTCCTCCAGCCACTCCTTGGGATGACCGAAAACAAAGATGGCGACAATGGCGAGCGCCAGTCCCGCGATGAGGCCTTTTTTGGCAGGTGAAAGGGTGGGTTTTTCAGGCATGACAAACGGGGGGACTTCCCCTCGCAGGGCAGTTGATTCGGCGTCCATGGCTGGACAGCCCTGTTTGTTCGGAGCCGGGCCACGCGCCGCGTGCGCTCAATTGAGGAGCAGCCGACCGGTATGGTACTTTGAAGCGTAAAGATCCGAAGATCCCAAGTGCCAGATGAGTAGACAACGCCCAATGTTCAGAAAGGTGCTCCGCCTAGTTTGCGAGCATGTCCGGCACGCCCTTCCGGAGGCTGCGGCGCGTCGGCGTGGCGCGGTTGCACCATGAGTAGCACCGTTGCCGATGTGATTGGCCTGCTCGGGAGCGCCTTGTTTATCGCCGGCTTTGCGTATGCAAACATTTCCAAGAACTTGAACAAGGTACTGTTCAACTTCATCAACCTGCTCGGATCGATCCTGCTGCTGATCTCATTATCAGTGAACTTCAACCTTGCAGCCGTGGTAATGGAAGTGGCGTGGGGCATCATTGCCGCAGCCGGGCTGATTTGGCCACTGATCCATCGTAAAGGGCGCAGGTGAGTATCGCTTCCGGCGGTCACACTACCACTGGCAAGGAAACAATGGCCTGCTCGTCAGGGTGCAACTCCAGGTTCGGCTTGCTCAACGAGGAACACGCGAATCCGTAGTGCTGTCGTCAGGTGCTCTGGGAACGAAGTCTGATAGCCGTCAATGAGTGAGCCGGAAGCGAATGTTTTCAGCGCTCCCTCCTGCCCGAGCGCCACCCGGCCAGGTGTGCGGATTCTGTTGCTCGAGACGATGGCGGGCCCGGGTATTGGCCCTTATATTAAGGCTCGCAGGTTCCTTCCCATTCTGCCCCTTGCCGCGCCGCGTCCGTGACGGTAGACTGCGGGCAATACGCATGGTGCTGCCGGGTCGCATTCGCTTTCCACTTGGGCCGATCATCCTGGCAATTCTGCTGCCGGTGATCGTCTCTGCCATCGACCGCTCTGAAGTCGTCGGCAGCGGCGGCTTGCAGGAGCTGATGGACGTGCAGAAATCGGTGAAGAACGCCCTGCCGATGGTACGCCCGGCGGTGGTGGCGCTAGAGACGCGCGATGTGGCGGCGAGCGGTGTGATCGTGACGCCCGACGGGCTGATCCTGACCGCCGCGCATGTGATTTGTAAACCCGAGGCGAAGGCGGAAGCGGGTCTGCGCTTCAAGATCATCCTCAGCGATGGTCGCGAGACCATGGGCACGGCGTTGGGCATGGATACGGCCACGGATGCGGCGATGATCCAGATCGACGGCTCGCGCAGCAACTGGCCGTTCGTCGATCTGAACCGCAACGCCGCCGCCGCGCTGCCGGGCCACTGGTGCTTCGCGCTGGGCCATCCCGGCGGCTATGACGAGAACCGTGGCGATGTGTTGCGCGTGGGCAAGGTGCTCAAGACCACGGCCAACAGCCTGCAAACGGATTGCGTGCTGATGGGCGGCGACAGCGGCGGGCCGTTGTTCAGCATCACTGGCGCGCTCATCGGCATCCACAGCCAGATTTCCGAGGGTCGCGACCAGAACGTGCATGTCTCGCTCG
>JAQGPI010000410.1 GCA_028293175.1 Verrucomicrobiaceae bacterium
CGCTCGAAGCACGACGGCCTTTGGGGCGAGCACAGCGGCTACCTGTACGATGCGGCCACGGTGCTGGCCGAGATCGGCGCCTTCATGAACCGGGAACGCTCACGGCTTGCCAGCGCATGAACTACGCCGTCTCCAACATCGCGTGGCCCGTGGCTGAAGACCCGGAAGCGTATGAAATGCTCAGTGAAGAAGGCGTACGCCATCTGGAGATCGCACCGCCGCGCTTCTGGCCGGATCTGGCGCAAGTCACCGAATCTGAGGCACGGCAGCGTGCCCGGGACGTTGAAAAAAATGGCCTTCTGGTGTGCAGCTTTCAGTCACTGCTGTTTGGCAGGCCGGACCTGCAAGTTTTTGGCGAAGATGGCGGCAAGGAATGCCGCGATTACCTCTGCGCCATCTGCAAGCTGGCCGGATGGATGGGTGCCGGTGCCATGGTTTTCGGCTCACCGAAAAACCGGCTGCGCGGCACCTTGTCGCTGGATGAGGCCACCAGGCGTGCGGCGGATTTTTTCCGTTTTGTGGGCGATGCGGCGGTGGCAAACGGCACCGTGCTCTGCCTTGAGCCTAATCCTGCCGATTACGGTGGCGACTTCCTGCTCACCACACAGCAGGTGGCCCAGCTCGTGTACCTCGTGGACAGCCCGGGCATCCGCGTGAATCTCGACATGGGCGAAGCGATCATGAACGAGGCGGATGTGGCCCGCACCATCAGTGACTACCTGCCGCTCGCCGGCCATTTTCACGCCAGCGAGGCGATGCTTGCGCCCTTCAATGCCAAGACCCCAGCCCATAGGCTGGCCGCCGAAGCACTCAAGGCCGCCGACTATGACGGCATCGTTTCGCTGGAGATGAAAACGCCTGCCGGCGGCCTGCCCGCCGTCCATCAGGCACTGCTCGACATGCGCCGCGTGTATGGCTGAAAAAAACGCCCCCTATCATGCCATCATCGTAGGCGGCGGCTTCTATGGTTGCAGCCTGGCCGTCGCGCTGGCGCGGCAGGGGGGCAAAGTGCTGCTGTGCGAGCAGGAAGAGTCCCTGCTCACCCGCGCCTCATTTAACAATCAGGCGCGTGTTCACAACGGCTACCACTACCCGCGCAGCGTGCTCACCGCCCTCCGATCACGGGTCAATTTTCCCCGCTGGGTGAGCGCTTATCGCGGCTGTGTGGTGGATGACTTCGAGAAGTACTACGCCATCGCCCGGCGCTTCTCCAAGGTCTCCGCCCAGCAGTTCCGCTCCATGATGCGGCGCATTGATGCACCGCTGGAACCCGCGCCCAAGCATGTAACCAAGTTGTTCAACAGCGCCCTGATCGAGCAGGTGTTCAGCGTGCGTGAATTCGCCTTCGACGCGGTAAAACTGCGCGCCATGATGGAAGCGGATTTGAAGGAGGCAGGTGTGGAGGTGATGTACCGCACGCGAGCGGTTAAATTGGCCCAGGACGGCTCCTCCATCCGTGTGAGCCTGCTGCACGACGGCCACGAGACGGCGACCTCGGCCACCCATGTGTTCAACTGCACCTACAGTCATATCAATGAACTGCTGGCCGCCTCCGGCTTGCCGCTGATCCGCCTCAAGCATGAGCTGGCGGAGATGGCGCTGGTGGAAGTGCCCGAAATGCTGCGCAACCTGGGCATCACCGTGATGTGCGGGCCCTTCTTCTCCTGTATGCCCTTCCCCGCCAGGCGCCTGCACACCCTCAGCCATGTGCGCTACACACCGCACGGCTCCTGGCAGGAGACGGAGCGCGCCTCGCCCGAACTGCGCGATTTCCTGAACCACAAGCGCCCCGCATCACACTATCCTTACATGCTGGCCGATTCACAGCGCTACCTGCCGGCGCTCTCCGAATGCCGGCTGGTCGACTCCCTGTGGGAAATCAAGACGGTGCTGCCGCAGACCGAGGAATGCGACAGCCGCCCCATCCTCTTCAAAAGCGACAGTGGCCTGAAAAACCTGCACTGCGTGATGGGAGCGAAAATTGACAACATCTTTGACGCACTCGCCGAATGTGCGCACCTTTGAGCGAATGCCGACCATCCACCGCCAGGACCTGCTCGTCTCCGTGATTCTGCCTCTCCATGAGGACGCACCCATCCTTGAAACCGTGGTGCGCGAAATCTCGGAGGTGCTGGATGCCCACTACGCCCATCACGAGATCATCCTGGTGGCCGACGGCTCGGACACTGCTACAGCCTGCGCCGCGCGCACCGTCACCAGCCAGATTCCCGGCGTGCGCACCATCATGCTGTCGCGCGCCTTCGGTCGCTCCATGTCAGTGCTGGCGGGCCTGGAGAGCTCTGTCGGCGATTATGTGGTCGTGCTGGTGCCGGAAACCGATCCGCCCGCGCTCATCCCGGATATGGTGGCGCGCTGTCGGGAAGTGGACGGCATGGTGCTGGGCGTCGATCAGACGGGCGGCGATGGCAATTTTTTCCGTCTTCAGTTGAAGAGGTTCTTCCATGCCTACATGCGCCGGATGCTGAAGACAGAGCTGCTGCCGGGCTGCACCGATTTTTGCGTCATTGGCAGGCGCATGGTCAATGCCCTCACCCAGTTCCGCGAAAGCTACCGGCAATTGCGGCTGCTTAGCGCCACCGTTGGCTACCATCGTGCGGCCTTTCCTTACACACCGCTTTCGCGCACGGGCCGCAACACCCGCCGCAGTTTTAACGCGGAGTTGTTTCAGGCCTTGGAAATGGTGGTGGCGCATAGCCGGCAGCCTCTGCGCATCGTCAGTTCGTTGGGCTGGTTCGCCAGCTTCCTTAATGTCCTGTACACCGCTTATGTGGTGCTTGTGTATCTGTTCAAAAGGGACGTGGCACCGGGCTGGACCTCGCAGGCCTTCATGCAGGGCGTGATGTTCTTCTTCCTGTTCACCCTGCTCTCCATTCTCAGCGAATACATTGGCCGCATCCTGGAAGATTCGCGCGGCCGCCCATTGTATTTCGTGACAGATGAACTGAACAGCCTCGCGATGGAGACGGATAGGAGAAATGTGGTGAAGGAGAGTCAGTGACGAGACAGGTTTAGTTGTTCATCGGAAGGCTGGTCAACAACATCAAGACCACGCCGCCCATCACCTTGAACCGACGATTCCTCTCCATCACCTGCCCCAAAGCCAGCGTTTGCTTGACGAAAGCTGCGAGGAGCATTCGGCGGTGATCGAATGGTCTCCATGGCAATACCTGGAGTTGTGCCGGGTCTGCAAGCTCTACGATTTTGAGCGGCATTGCTGGACCGATTTCGAAGGCAAAACCACCTCGGAGACGGGCTTGCCCACGCTGGCTTTCAAAGGCTTGAATATTACTCGAAAAAGTTTAGGTGAGGCTGCCTAAATCCGACCGTTCCCCGCAAGGACTGTCAGCTCTTGCGGACCAGCGGTTGAAGCCCAACCGCAAACACCTCATGAGACTGCCAAATTTCATTGGCAGCAGTCTTCTGGGCAAAGCCCCGCATTCCTCCAG
>JAQGPI010000447.1 GCA_028293175.1 Verrucomicrobiaceae bacterium
GAGGCCGTGCGCAATCCCGCCGATCTTCCCACGATCATTCCCGCTCCAGCGCAGATAACGCCCAAGCTGGAGCCCTTGCCGCTGCCGGAGTTGGACAAAGAAAGATCCAAGGACAGGGAGAAGCAGAGGAGCAAGGCCAAAGCCAAGCAGGAGAAGACGGATCAAGAACTGCCCGAGCACCCTGGCCCAATGAAGCTGAAGGCACAGCCGGTGGAGGATGAAACCAAGCCCGCCGCCCCGGAGGTTAGTGAAAAGAAGGACCTTCCCGCTTCCGTCCTCACCAACAAGAACGCGCGCTCCATCATGCTCGAGATTGCCGGTCCGCGCGGGCAGATTGTGGACCGCAATGGCGTCTCCTTCGCGCAGAACCGCCTGGTGCATTATCTGGCGCTCAATTTCCCCACCCTGAAGCCCGATGATGCGAACAGCATCGTCGCCTATGCCCGTGCCCGCATCGGTCAGGCTAACAAGCTTCTGGGTGAGAACTGGGACGTGCCAAACGACAAGCTCGTGGCCCATTACAAGGACCGCCGCTGGCTGCCGCTCATCTTCTCGAAGTCCGGCGATCTTTGCACCGAGCTCACCGATGAGCAGCAGGAAAAAATTAAGCCTCTGCTCAAGCAGGGCCTCATGCTTCAGCCCACCTATCAGCGCTACTATCCCAACAAGGACTGCGCCTGCCACATCGTGGGTTACACCGGCCGTACCCGGGCGCTGCCCGCGGGCCCCATTGTGGAAGGGGAGCCCGCCATCGAGGAGCCCACCGGCCGCTCCGGCGTGGAGCTTGCCTTTGAAGACCGCCTGCGCGGCAAGCCCGGCGTGCTCAATCAGATCTTTGGCTCCGACGGCGAAAAGATCACCGATGAAATCGCGCGCCGCCCGGAGCCGGGTCACAACGTGGTGCTCTCCTTGGATTTCAACATCCAGAAGTACACGGAAAACGCCCTCAAAAAAGGCGCTCCCAATGGCGGTGCCATGGTGGTGCTGGACGTGCGTAATGGTGACATCCTGGCCATGGCCTCCAACCCTGGCTACGACTTGAACGACTGGATTCCCCTGCGCCAGTCCTACTACGAAAAGCTGAGAGCGGACTCCCGCAATCCCTTGTTACCCCGTGCCTATGGCGGCGATTACTTCCCGGCCTCCACCTTCAAGGTGATTACCGCCCTCGCCGGTCTGGAAAGCGGCTCCATCACTCCCACGACCACCTTTGAGTGCGCGAATGCCTTCGCCATTGGTGACCGCGTCTTTCATAACTGGAACAAGGACGGCGAAGGTTCGATGAACGTGGTGGGCGCCATCAAGCGCTCATGCAACACCTGGTTCTATCAGGCCGGTCTCGCCACCGGGGCGGCGAAGATCATGGCCATGGCCGACCGCATGGGCTTTGGCCAGCCCGTGGGGCTGCCCATCGCTGGTGAACACAAGGGCGACCTGCCCAGCGATGCTTCCTACATGCAGCGTCGCGGCACCAAGATCCTCAGCGGCGATCTTGCCAGCATCTCCATCGGCCAGGTGGTGCAAGTCACCCCCCTCCAGGCGGCCCAGTGCATGGCTACGCTCGCCGATGGCAAGACCATGCCGCGCCTGCGGCTGGTGAAGCAGATCCAGGATTACAATGACCGCGTCATCGAGGCCTGGGAGCCGGGCGTGCGCAAGGAGGTCAACCTCATGCCCATGGCCCGTGATGCCGTGGTGAAAGGCATGATCGCGGTGGTCAACGGTGAAGGCGGCACCGGCCATCGTGCCGCGCTGGATGATATCACTGTGGCTGGCAAAACGGGCACCGCACAATGGAAGGTGACCGATGAGAAAAGCAAGAACCGCAACCTCGCCTGGTTCACCGGCTTCCTGCCCGCCACCAATCCGGTGTACGCCTTTGCCTTGGTTTATGAAGGCGCTGCTGGCGAAGGCGTGAGCGGCGGCTCCATCGCCGCGCCCATCGTTCACGAAGTCTTCACCAACATCTACAAGAACGCCCCCACCGACGATCCGCTGGTGCTCGCTGCCAAGGAAGCGCCCAAGGCCAAGTTTGACGACGACGGCCCGCGTAATGGCGGCGACGACAACGACGGCGACGGCCGTGGCAAGCCGGAGCCTGTGAAAGCCGCTCCGCCGCCACCAGAGCCCGTGCGCACCGGCGTCGGCGGCTTCTTCAAGCGGCTGTTTGGCGGCGGGCGGAATTAGAAGGGTTCGCTGCAGCCGCAGCACACCTGTCTATCTCCTCCAAGATCGGCTCTTCACGCTTCGTTAAACAAGGCATGAAGCACCTGCTGCTGCCCGTCCTTGCGTTTGCCTCCTCGTTCTTGTTAAACGCCCAGGAGATCGCGCCTTTTCCCAAGGCCCTGGTGCAAAGCGTGTGGGTGCAGTCCATCTGGGCCGATGGCAAACACAACGGCTTCCCCGGCATCGCCCGCGTGGGCGACTACTATTACGTCACCTTCCGCAGCAGCGAAGGGCACCAGGCCACCACGGCGCAGATCGTTGTCATCCGCTCACCTGTTAAAGACTTGAAGCAATGGCAGAAGGTGGCGGAATTCACCCGCGAGCACGACTGCCGCGATCCGCTTGTCTTTGACAACCATGGCAAAGTGCAGGTGGTGTTTCATTCACAGGAGGACTTCTACTCGCAGTCTGCCGATGGCCTCACCTGGAGCCCGCCGCAGGAGTTGGACACCGAGTTCGCACCACCGGCGGCGGACAGCCTGTTAAACTTCACCTCGCAGCGCCGCTGGTTGTTTCGCATCCGTCAGGGTCCGGATGGCGCCTTTTACAGCCTGGGCCGCTGCGGCATCATTGGCAAGGGGCGCAGCTCCTTCGGCCTCATTACGTATCGTTCAATAGATGGCATCACCTTCAAGGCCCTGCACACCTATGGCCAAGGCCCCACGAGCGCCATCGGCCAAGCCGGAGGCAGCGGCTGGGGGCATGAGGCTGATGTTGCCTGGACGCCCGATGGCACCATGGTCAGTGCCATCCGCAACTCGAATCCTGGGGTGGTGGTGATGGGCAAGGCCCCGCTGGGCCCCTGGAAAGCCTTTGCCACCGATGCGTGGAATTTCGGCGGTCCGGCGCTGCACATGACCAAGGGCGGTGGCCTCCTGCTGGCGGCCCGGGCGCTGCCTGAAAAGAAGCCGCCGGGCTTTCCTTCCGTGTGCAAGGTGTGGACCGTGACAAGTACCGGCGTGGAGCACCCCTGGATCATTCCCAGCAGCGGCGACGGTGCCTATCAAAGCTTTGCCGACGGAACGGGCAATAGCGAGGTGCTGCTCGCCTATTACTCCTCCCACGAGTACCCGCAGCCCGGTGGTGTAGGACACAATCCGGCCAATATTTACCTGGCGCACCTGCGCATCAATCACGTGCAGCCCTGAGCCGCCTATGCCAGCAGACCTCGCACGACTTCTCCGCCCACATCGGTGAGGCGGTAGTCTCTTCCTTGAAAGCGGAAGATGAGACGGGTGTGGTCGATGCCCAGTAGGTGCAGGAGGGTGGCGTTGAGGTCGTGCACGTGCACGGGATCGCGGGTGATGTTGTAGCAGAAGTCATCCGTCTCACCGTGGATGGTGCCAGGGCGGGTGCCGCCGCCGGCGAGCCACATGGTGAAGCAGCGGCCATGGTGGTCGCGCCCATAATTCGCCGCCTCCAGCTTGCCCTGGCTGTAGGTGGTGCGGCCAAATTCACCGCCCCAGACCACCAGCGTGTCGTCCAGCAGGCCGCGCTGTTTGAGGTCGCTCACCAGGGCGGCGGCGGGCTGGTCCACATCGCCGCATTGGAGCCGCAGATCACTCGGCAGGTTATAGTGCTGGTCCCAGCCCCTGTGATACAATTGGATAAAGCGTACTCCACGCTCAGCCATGCGGCGGGCGAGCAGGCAGTTCGCCGCGAAGGTGCCCGGCTGGCGCGACTGCGGGCCGTAGGCATCGAAAGTGGTGGCGGATTCATCGCGCATGTCCGTCAGGTCAGGCACGGACGACTGCATGCGGAAGGCCATCTCGTACTGGCTGATGCGGGTGTCGATTTCAGGATCGATCTCCACCTTCTGCTGCTCGCGGTTGAGCGCGGCCAGGGTGGTCAATTGGTCGCGGCGCATGGCTTCACTGATGCCCGGCGGATTGGAGAGGTAGAGGACGGGATCGCCGCTGCTGCGGAAGGCCACGCCCTGGTGGCTGGAGGGCAGGAAGCCGGAGCCCCACAGCCGCGCATAGAGCGGATCGGCGGGGCGGGCGGCGCTGCCGCGGGAGAGCAGCACGACGAAGGCTGGCAGGCTGGCATTATCACTGCCCAGCCCGTAGCTGGCCCAGGAACCGAAGCTTGGGCGCCCGGGCTGCTGGTGCCCCGTCTGTAAAAAAGTGACGGCGGGATCGTGGTTGATCGCCTCCGTATGCATGGAGCGGATGAAGCAGAGCTGGTCGGCGATGCGGGCGGTATGGGGCAGCAGCTCGCTCACCCAGGCACCACTCTGGCCATGGCGCTGAAAGTTGAAGAGAGAGGCCGTCAGAGGAAGGGACTTCTGCCCGCTGGTCATGCCGGTGAGGCGCTGATCCCCGCGTACCGAGGGCGGCAACTCCTGGCCGTGGAGGGCGCGCAAGCCGGGCTTGTGATCGAACAAGTCGAGCTGCGAGGGCCCGCCGTGCATGAACAGGTAAATGACGCGCTTCGCCTTGGGCACGAAGCCGGGGGCAGGTCGAGCGGCCACGCCATCGCGAAACAGCAGCGAACTTAGCGCGGCGGTGCCCAGGCCGAAGCCGGTCTGCTGGAGGAAATGGCGGCGGTTTGTCATCATCGTCATCAGCGGCGGGTGATCACCTCATCCAGGTTCAGCAGCGTCTGCGCCACACTGGCCCAGGCAGCACCTTCGGCGGGCGCGGCGTTAGTATCGAGCCACTGCGTTGCCGCACGCGGGTCATTGTCGAACCTCTGGCGCTGGCGGTTGAGGAGGCCCTGCAAAAGATCGAGCTCCGCCTGCTGCGGGATACGTGAAGTGATGCGCTGAAACAGGCCGCGTAGTCGGGCTTCATCGCTGGTGGCACCAGGCTGCTGCAAGGTCAGCACGGCCAGCGCGCGTGCAGCGGCGGCGTAGGTCTCATCATTGAGCAGGACCAGCGCCTGCAAGGGCGTATTGGTACGCGCGCGGCGCACCTGGCACTTCTCGCGCGTGGGCGCATCAAAGCTCATCAGCGCTGGCGGCGGGGCCTGCCGTTTCCAGTAGGTGTAAAGGCTGCGCCGATAGCGGCCCTCATCCGCATCCGGCACGTAGGTTTCCTCGCCATTGTAGGACACTGCCTCCCACAATCCTACAGGCTGCCAGGGCCGCGCGCTGGCCCCGCCTACGCGTGACGAGAGCAGGCCCGAAACGGCGAGCGCCTGATCGCGGATGAGCTCGGCAGGCAGGCGGAAGCGCGGGCCGCGTGCGAGCAGCCGGTTCTCCGGATCACATTGCAGCAGCTCCGCCGTCGCGGCGGAGGACTGGCCATAAGCGCGGCTGAGCACCATCAGCTTCAGCATCGCCTTCACATCCCAGCCGCTTTGCATGAAGCGCACGGCCAGATGGTCCAGCAGCTCCGGGTGCGTGGGCGGTTCGCCCTGCGTGCCAAAGTCATTCGGCGTGCGCACCAGCCCCTCGCCGAAGCACATCGTCCACAGGCGGTTCACCATCATGCGCGCGGCCAGCGGATTGTCGGGCGAGACCAGCCAGCGGGCGAAGCCGAGGCGGTTGCGCGGAGCATCAGCGGCCATGGCGGGAAGGAAGGCAGGCACCCCTGGCTGCACAAGCTCGCCGGGATGATCGTATTGCCCCCGGTCCAGCACATGAGTGGCGCGCGGCTGCGGCAGGTCCTGCATGACGAGCGCGGTGGGAATCATATCACGCTGTGATTGTTCGTCCTTTTTAGCACGGTCCAGGCGGGCATACACCTCACGGACCTGGGGTTGGGCGTGATGCCGGAGATAATAGTCGCGCAGAAGGGTTGCGGCAGAGCCCCGCTTCCCTGGAGCGGTGGCAAGGATGCCGCGCAGGCGCTCGCTGTCGAACCACGCGGCGGCCTCAGCGGCTGAAACCGCGCGAGGCAGCACCCGGAATTCATCCAGCAGCCCGTGGAAACCCAGGCCCGCATCCCGGCGGCCGATGCGCAGTGGTTCCCCAGTGGCTATAGTATCACTCAGTGTATCACGATTGACGGTCACCGGCGCGATCACGCCATCAATGATGATCTGCACGCCTGCCGCCTTGCGCCCGCCTTCATAGCTCAGCACCACCTGATGCCAGTCCCTTGCCTTGATGGGATCGCGGGTGACGACCTCGATGGCGTTGACGCCCCACTCATGCACGAGGTTCACCTGTAGCCGGCCTTTCTGCCAGATCATCTCCATGCCCCGGCGCGGGCCCTTCGCTTCAATCTTGGACCACACGCAGCTCAGCACGCCGTCGGACTTCAGCCACACAGCCACAGTCCATGGTTGATCGGCATTCCAGGCGAGGGCGGCGGGGGCTTCCACATGCTGGGTGGCATCGAACTTCGCCGCGCTGCCACGGATGCCTGGCTCGTATTGGACGGTGGTGCCAAAGGCAACGGCGGGGCCTGGGTTGTCATTGAAATCATAGTGTAGGATGGCATCGGACGGAAGCTCTGGCAGCGCAGCGACGGCGGTCTTCTCCCACTCCGCGATGTCCCGTTGCAAGGCGCGGGCGAAGGGCTCGACCTCTTTCTCAGCGGCTTTGGTGGCGACTGATAGGCGCTGCACCTCCGCCTGCTGTGCGATGGTCGGCACCTCGATCACGGGCGGCGGATCATCCTTCTTGATGAGGCCTGTATCAACGGTGCTGTTGAAGAAGGCGAAGAGCTGGTAGAACTCCTTCTGGGTGAGCGGATCGTACTTGTGATCGTGGCACTGCGCGCAGCCCACGGTGATGCCCAGCCAGGTGGCGGCGGCGGTGTTCAGGCGGTCCACCACATACTCGGTGCGGTACTCTTCATCGATGATGCCGCTCTCGTTGTTGGCCATGCAGTTGCGCTGAAACCCTGTCGCTACAAGTTGGTCGCGCGTGGGGTGCGGCAGCAGGTCGCCCGCGAGCTGTTCGATGGTGAACTGGTCGAAAGGCAGATTGCGGTTGAAGGCTTCGATGACCCAGTCACGCCATGGCCAGGCCTGGCGCGGCTTGTCGCCAAAGTAGCCGTTGGTGTCCGCGTAGCGCGCGGTATCCAGCCAGTCGATGGCCATGCGTTCGCCGAAGTGGGGGCTCATCAGAAGCCGGTCCACTGCGGCTTCCATTGCTGCTTTTGGATTGTGGCTGGTCGATTGGCGGAAGGTTTCGATTTCCCCGGGGGTTGGTGGCAGCCCTGTGAGATCGAGGGAGACTCGGCGCAGCCAGCGCTCGGGCGTGGCATCTGGCGCGGGCTTGAGGCCTTCGATTTGGAGACGCTGCAGGACGAAGTGATCGATAGCATTGCGCGGCCATGCGGACCGCTCCACAGGAGGCGTAAGCGGGTCCACGGGCGGCTCAAAGGCCCAGTGACGGGCGTATTTCGCGCCGTCGGCGACCCATTGGCGCAGCGTTTCCTTTTGAGCAGGCGTGAGTTTTTTTCCGCTCTTTTCCGGCGGCATCAGGTCATCGGCGTCGGTGGTGAGGATGCGCTGGACCAGGGTGCTCTGCTCCGGTTTGAACGGCACCAGCGCAGGATCGCCGGACTTGGCGGGTGCCAGTGCACCGGCGGCGGTGTCGAGCCGGAGCTTCGCCTTACGTGCCTTCTCGTCAAAGCCGTGGCAGCGGAAGCAGTTCTCCGCCAGGATGGGCCGCACGTCGCGGTTAAAGTCGGGCGGCGGATCGACGGCCCGCGCTGTGATCGCGCTGGTGCCGACCAGCAAGAGCAGGCGGCAGAGCAGGGCTGGAGCAGTGGCGTGCACCCATCAAATACGCTGGCGGGGATCATATCCTTCGAAGCAAGTGCCTGCCGTCTGGCCGGTCCCCGGGCCTGGCTTTCCCATCGCGGGAAATCTTGGTTTATTTTGCCGGACACCGTGATATACTGGGGGCCAGTTCCGTGGTAATAGTGGCCATGAGCCAGGAAGACCACTATTACACCCTCCCTCTGTCCCACCTGCGCAACTGCGCCAGCCCGTTGGAGACCCTCGAAACCGCCGTCGGCATCGGCATTCTCAACACCGGGCTCGGCATCGAGCACGTCCGTGGCAGGACCGCCTTCGCGAAGCTGCTGAACGAGGCCCGGCTGATCGCGCGGAGCCGGGACAGGCCTGTGAATCCCCCGGCCCAACTCGATCTGGTGGATGCCAGCGGCACGCCTGTGGACAAGACCAGGGCGCGGCACCTTTGGTGTGCGGCCATGGTCGGGCAGGAGGTGCTGGGAGTGAGCGGAGGCAGCCTCACGGTGCATGTGCGGGACTGGCTGAAATACCACCGCCCGGGCGAGGTGTTTTTCCGCATCCGCAGCGACTGGTTCTGGCAGACCTTGCTCACCGCCCGGCGGGATGCGGGCAAGCACCAGGAGCACATCCCCAGGCCCATCTCCTGGCGCGAATTCCGCCTCCTCGCCGGTCTGCTCAGCGCCCGGGTGAACAGCCAGGATTTCACCTTCTGCGGCTGGGAGCTGCTGCAAGCCTTGTCATGCGGTTTTCATAACAAGGAGGCGTTCGAAAGGAGGGGCGTAATGCCCGACCACTGCCAACCGCTCTCCCGCCATATGATCCGCGAGGGCACCGAGACGCTGGAGGCGGTCAATTTCTACGCCCGTTGCCGCTACTCGCGCGGCAAGGCCGGGGGTCTCATGGCCTACAGCTTCCGCCATCCCAAGCGCGAGGATTTGTATGCCGCCATCCAGCAATGGGATGCCGCCAACCACGTCTTCAAGGCCAAAACCGCCGCCCTGCGAGCCACCGATTTGCAGGCCTTCACCAACCCACCACCAAGTGTCCACCAAGCTTCCGCCAGCACTTTCACAAGCCCTCCGCCAACCGCACCACCAACCCCGGCACCAAGTACCCCGCCAAGCCTGGCACCAACATAAGGAGAAAGACGCTCTGGAGAAAGGCTTCAGGAGAAAGACCTCAGAGAAAAAGGCCTTTAAAACAAAGGCGTGTGGAAGCTGTTCCACACACACAGGGGAGTGTTCTCTTGAGCTTGAGTGATCGTTTCTGGATGCTTAAGGATGATAAAGCCGGATCATTCCAGCCTGCGCATGCGAATTCTCTCCGAAATCTCTGTCAGGACTTCTTCATTCACTCTGAAGGTCGTTGTGCGCAGCCTCTCCGCAGCATACTCAAAATCCACCAGCCCTGTGGACTGGCTTCCTCGAGGATATTGAGCATTCCTGCAACGAGGATGCCCAGTCCCGCCGCCACCCTCCGGCCCTTGCGTTCATCCATGATCAGAAGTGCGCCGGTCTCCTCACTGGCCAGGGAAATTGCCTCGGTCTCGCCAGCATCCAAGTTCAGCCCCGTGAGCAGTCGTTGCGGGCGGCCCACGGTGCCCATTCCGGGGGTTTCTCGGCCCATGTACGTACCTGGAAAGGGGCTTTAGGGTGCTGTAGCTCCTGGAGCACCATGGGCGGATTAGAACGCGCTGAAACAGCCGCGGCAGCAGCTCTATTTCCCCGATCAAAATGAGGTAGTTGATCGGAGACGTATCCGAAATGACCGCTCTCATTTCGCCAGGAACTGACGCAGGTTTTTGGCATCCTGCTCAAAGTCTTCCACCGTGTAATGCATACCGGCACCGTGGTCCGCAAGGAACTTCTCGGTTTCGTTGAACTCCATCTCCAGCATCTCGCTCACCTGCCCGCGTGACAATTCGCCCGCGCGGTAGCCTTCCAGGGCGAGCATTTCCAGCGCGCGACGGCTCGATTTCGGCCCGTCAAGACGCAGGCTCCGAGCGATCAGGTCTGGCAGTTCAATAGAGACGGGCATGCTTGTACCCTACCTGAAAATGTCGCGAGGGGCAAGAGGGGTGAATGTCGCCTCTTTAGCGGAGTGCCGGTTACCGAATTCCTGGCGTTGGTAACGCTGATGTAACGCTTTTGGTAACGCAGAATGTAACGCTCGGTGACGGTTTCAGTGACGTTTTTCCGCAACCGGGAGCACAGCCTCTGGTTGCGCTTTCTGTTGCGGATTTGTTGCGCTTTTGGTTGCGCCCCATCCGCACCGCTCAGGCCTTCTTTTCGCCGAACTCCTTATCCTTCAGCCTTTCGTGTTTCTCCGCCACGCCGGTGCGGAGGTAGGGCTTCAGCCAGAGGCCTTCGATCACGGAGTAGGAGGCGAGCACGGGCAGGGCCGCGAGCGCGCCGGGGATGCCCGCGAGCAACGCGCCGCCGAGCAGGCCGAGCAGCACCGTCAAGGTCGAGAGGCGCAGGGTGTTGCCATACACCTTGGGCACGATCACATAGGTCTCCAGGCCGTGATAGAGGATGTAGGCCAGGGCGACGATAAGCGCGGCCTGGGGCGAGACGCTGAAAGCCACGATCACGGCGGGAATGGTGGATAAAACGATGCCCAGGATGGGCAGCACATCGAACACCCCTGCCAGAGCGGCAAGCATCAGCGGCGCGGGCACGCCCAACACCAGCAGCACCACATAAGCAAAGACGGTGACCAGCGCTGAGGTGATCAACTGGCCGGTGACATAGCTGAAGATGACCTTCGAAATCTCCTCCGCCGTGGTGTCCAGCCTGCGCCGTTTTTCAGGGGAGAAAAAGGCCATCACCCATTTGTAAATGCCGGGCCCGT
>JAQGPI010000460.1 GCA_028293175.1 Verrucomicrobiaceae bacterium
AAATCGAAACCTTTGCGCCGTTCGCCTAAAGTGAAGGCACCGAACATCAGGATCAAAGCATCGACTGGCAGGCCCAACTCTGTTCGGGCCGCTTCACGGTTGCCCGGTTTGAAGACCTCCAAATCAATGCCATTGGGGATGACTTTTATTGGATAACGACTGAACAAGCGACTGCGCTTCGCTTCGTTACCCAACCAACGACTTGGCGTAACGACGGTCAACGGCGGCAGATCTTTCAGCGCCTCATCGCTCAGGCTCAGCGCCTGTTCGGGGATGGCCTGATAATCCGGCTGCAACTGCGGACAGGTCTGGCAGTTGGTGAGAAAGCCCTCGCAGCCCGCCGTGTAGTGACAACCGCCGGTAAAAGGGCGTTGGTCATGGAGAGTCCATACTACCGGCTTTCCCAGCGACAGCAAGCCGCGGACGCTCTCAGGTCCCATGAACTGAGAGACCCAGTGCAGGTTAATCACCTCGGCCTCCTGCACCAAGGGATGCGCCGCGATGGACTCGCCCGGCCAAGGCAGCGAGAAGGTGGTGTTGTTCCCGCCCGCCCTGGCTTTGGTTGTGACGTGAAGATTAAGGCTCAAAAGCCAGTCGTTGCCCCCAGCCTCTGCTTCGAATCGCACGACCGTGTCATCGTCGCTTAGCTTGTCCTTCACCAGCATTCGCGAGTGCACTCCCGCCGCCAGCAGCCCGCGATGAAGACGGTAGGCGGCAATGGCCGCACCTCCACCTATGTCGCAGGTGCTGATGATGAGGATTTTCATACCGCGGTACGGCGCGCCTCAATGAAAAGCGAATCCGGTTTGCGGGGTCGGCCTTCGCCATCGGCATCCAACCCGTAGGCGGCAAAGCCTGGAATGCTGGACTCCGTGGCGGTGCAGACACGCACATCGGCGAATCCCGCAGCTGTCAGAAGGCGGGTGAGCGACACTCGGTCCCACATCCACTTGTGCACTTCGCCGCCAAGGCGGAAGCGACCAATGTCTTCCGCCGTCTTGGTGGGCAGCAGACTCAAGAAACCGGGGTCCTGACGCCATTGATCGACAAAGCGCCGCGCCTCCCAGCCCTGACGCTCGAAAACAAAGTCCTCCGCCGGCATGGGATTCTGCTTCCAATACTCCAGCATCTGCCCACCCGATGTCTCACGGGTGAGTTGGTCTACCAGTTCCATCACCATCCATTCATGACGATGGCCTGCGGCCTCATCCCCCGCGGCAGCTGCGTCCAATTGCTTCAAGTACTGGCGTGCAATGCCCTCAAGATCCGGCACCACGATGCGCAGGGTGCCATTCACGGCCAGCACACGGAAACACTCGTCGATGAATCCCCTCACCTGCTGCGGCGGAATGTGCTCCAGCACATGTGAATGATAGACGGCAGAGCAACTGCGGTTCTCAAATGGGAGTGGTTCTTCGGCCAGATTGTGCTGGATTACATTGGCGTTCGCCGGGGTGATGTCGAGATTGACCCAAGCCCCATGGAAGTGCACGCCGCAACCTAGATTCAGCAGCATTTGGTCAGCCACAGGTCTGTCAGGCCGCTGCAGCCACACACCGGTGGCATCGATCACATGCACATCAAAGGTAAAGCCATGCGTGCCTGCATAGTCCCACATCGCCTGCCGACAGCCTTCCCAATGGCCATAGTCATCTACCTGAATGAATCCGCTGGGCTGCACCTTCGTGTAGAGATACTGCAGAATATCCATGGTAGACTCGTACCAGTCGCCATCCATGTGGAGGAAGGCAATGCCTTCGGGCAACTGGTTGCTCAAACCGCCAAGCGTGTCCTTGAACAAACCTTTTACCGGCCGCACAATTTCGCTCACTCCCAGCTTGGCGGCCACTTCCAGCAGTGATCCCGGAGGGGCGGCGCAAGTGCCTGAACCCCAGCCGCTGGCTTCGGCCCCCGTCTGATCATGCTTGTCGCGTTCGTCGGCAGTTGGCATGCCTTCAAAAGTGTCACACGAATACACTTTGCGCGGCCTACGGCTATGCTTTGCCACCACGGCTGCCATCAAAGCGGAAGCTCCGCCCGCCGCTACGCCGCACTCCACCACATCACCCGGTACATCCATCTGGCATACGAGACGCACCCTCAAATAGATGGAATAGAGGCGTTCATTGCTGAGCATCGTATAAGGCCGCACCACCCGGCATAGCTCATGGAATTCGCGCCCGCCCATCGCAGGCGTGCCAGGGAACAATTGCCACAGCATCGCCTCAAGCACGGCCTTGGCATGCGGATGGTCTGGGAAATAGCGCAATTCCTCTTTGGCCGATTCGCAAATGCTCAGAGGCTCCTTAAGCTCGATGAAACAAAGCGCCCTGAGATAATCCACTCCCCGGCGGGGTTCACGAGTAGCCTTTATGGCATTGAGTTCCTCCAAAGCCGGGCGCAATTCACCACGCGCCATCTTCTCCCGGACTGCATCCAGGCCCGGGGCTGCCGCTGGATCTTGCGGATCGAGGCCCGTATGCCGCAGGCAACTCAAGGCGGTGGCGGGCCCGTCGACGCCGAACACAGATTCAAAGCCCTCAACGGTGCTATACTCTACTGGATGAGCACCGGCGAAACGTATCAGCGCCTTTGCGCTCGTGCGTTCGCCATCCGGCTCCGTCACCACACAAATCACGTCTCCCTTGCGCAGCCACTTGTGCATTGCGCGGAGAGCGGACCATGTCACCTCATATCCGCTCTGGGTGCGCAGCACCAGCAAAGTGGGATGTGGCAGGTCAACCAGCAGACGTCCATGCCAGAAGCTAGAAGGCTTGCGCAGATCTCCACTGTAGAAAGTGACGCGACCATCGGCGCTTTTTGCCCTTGGCTCCCAATCCGCCGAATGCACTTCTGCCTCAATTCCCATGCCGGCTACCAGCGTTGCCAGCCAAATAGCCACGCCACCGCCGCAGGAGCCCAGTTCAAGAACGCGTTGCGGCCGCACCTCCATTACCAGTTGTGTCAAGGCCAGCGCATCCGCAGGGTCCAGCCCAAAGGGAGCAGCCCCAAGTTTAACTCGCGACCACGCTTTGGCCTGCTTGCTGGCGGCATCGCGGCTTTTGCGACGTGCCTTGATTTCATTTAGCAATCCCCTGCTCTTTTCGTCGTCCTTGAGCTTCAGCCCGGCTCGCACCGCCGCATCTGCCTCTTCTAGACGACCGGCACGGAGCAGTGCCCAGCCGCGCAGTACCTGAGTCTCTGCGCCCGCTTCTTTCTTGGACCTGAGCCGGCCTAACGTAACTAGCACCGTTGCCCAGTCGTCCTTGTCCCGCGCTTCCCTGGCAAGAACGAGCGCTTCGGCTTCCTCTAGCATGGAAGCAGCGCCCTTGGTGGGAATGGAATCCTTGGACCTGCGGAAGCTGAAGAGACTCATGTGATTTGGCGTGGGAAGTAAACCCATGCCTATCACTGTGCCGTTGGAGCGTCAAATTCGAACGGCCTGAGCAGGCGCTCAAGCACCGAAAAGACGGCGCAGGCGCTTCTCCACGGAAAAGACATGTTTGCCAAGGAGACGCCAGGACAGGCTCGATTTCACCGCAGCCAAGTCTTCGGCAGCCCGTTGGATCTTTTTTTCCGCCTTGGCTGTCACCACTTCCTGAACCGCAGCCGCTTTTGCCTTAGACTTTGGAGAGGTATTTTTGGGCGGGGAGAAGAGGTTCTCGAAGGAGTACAAATCGGCTTTGACGTTGAGCGCCACATCCGAGGTGAGCTTGATGTTTCCTAGCGGCTCGGTGGGCAGCTTGGCATTGGGCGAATTCTCGGAGATCGTATGCGTGGCGTCCGCTCTAAATCCTTCATTCGCCACCAGATTCACGGCTGGCAGCACAACCAAGGCACCACTTTTCCACACCGCATAGTTCCACTGGTAGTCCCAGGTATCGATCTCGCCGTTGCGCACCTTGGTCATCAGTGAGCGCCAGTGCTCCGTCTCCCTCTCGCTGGCCTGATAGGTCTGCCAGGTTTCCGAAGAGAAAAAGTCGTCCAGGCCGTTCATTTCAAGATCATACTCTTTCCAGGCTCTGCGCCAAGTGGCCCAGCCCCAGATGTGCGTGTACTTCGAGAAGTAATAGGATGCTTTGGGCCGCTTCTGCCCTTGCTGGAAGTTATCTCCGCTGATCATCCCCACTCGTGAATCATTGCGGTAGCGGGCCAGCATCGTTTCGCAAAAGACAAAAAAGTCTTCCGAAGGCCAACAGTCGTCCTCCAGAATGATGCCCTCACTGACATGTTTGAAAAACCACGTGATGCC
>JAQGPI010000479.1 GCA_028293175.1 Verrucomicrobiaceae bacterium
GAATCTTTCACCTTTCAAAGAGGAGACGGCCATCCCGCCTAACATCCAGATGAGCACTTCAGTGCGGTCACCGATCAAACATCAACGCCGTGCTTTTGCCGAGCAAAATCACGCGCTACGTCGAAGCGGTGGCATGCTCAGGACAGATCAGGCAGCTTTGAATCGTCTTCCGCTGCCTCTCTCTCCGGTATGTTGAGTTCGCCTTCCCAGCGCGCCACTACGGCGGAGGCAAGGCAGTTGCCCACCAGATTCACGGAGGTGCGCGCCATGTCGAGGAAGGCATCCACACCCAGGATCAGCGCCACGCCTTCCAGCGGCAGGCCGAAGGTGGCGAGCGTACCGGAGAGAATGACCAGCGTCGCGCGCGGCACGGCGGCCACGCCCTTGCTGGTCATCATCAGCGTGAGCATCATCATGATTTGGGTCTTGAAATCCAGATGAACGCCCGCCGCTTGGGCGACGAAAACGGAAGCGACGGCCAGGTGCAATGTGGAGCCGTCCAGATTGAAGGAATAACCCGTGGGCAGTACAAAGGACACGATGCGCTGCGGCACGCCGAACTTCTGCATCAGGCGCATGGCGTCGGGCAGAGCCGCCTCTGAATTGGCCGTAGAAAAAGCCAGCAGCGCGGGCTCGCGAATCGTGCGGAAAAAGCGCCGCACCGGGATGCGTGCAATGAGCATTGCTGGGATGAGCACGATCAGCACAAACACCGCCAGCGCCCCGTAAAGCGTGAGCACCAGCTTCCCAAGGTTCATGAGGATACCGAGGCCGTTCTGGCCCACCGTGCCGGCAATGGCCGCGCCGACTCCAAAGGGGGCAAACAGCATGACAATGCCGGTGAACTTGAACATTACCTGTGTCATGCCTTCAAAGAAGGCCAGCATGGTCTCCTTCGGCTTGCCCTTCACTTGTGCCAACGAGATGCCAAAGATCAGGGCGTACACCACGACTTGAAGAACATCATTGCGCGCGGCGGCGTCGAAGAAGCTTTGCGGGGTCAGGTGCTCCACCACGCCTTCCACGGTCACCTTGGTCGCCGCCATTTTCTCCACTTCCGCCGAGGCCTTGCTCATCACCACGCCCGCGCCGGGCTGGATAAGGTTCACCGCACCGAGGCCGACAAACAGAGCCGCAGTGGTGGCGATTTCAAAGTAGATGATGGCCTTCAATGCCATGCGCCCCACGGCCTTCATGTCATCCGAGTGGCCTGCGATGCCCACCACCAGCGTGCTGAAAATTAGCGGCACAATGATGCACTTGATCAGATGCAGGAAGGCACCGGACATCATCTTGAACGTCAGCAGCCAGTTGGCCTTTGCCTCGCCGGAGAGCGAGCCGTTGTCAAAGCTGTGGCTGATGAACCAGCCCATCAAAATCCCCGCGACCAAGGCGACGAGAATCCATTGGCTGAGACTGAGACGGCGGATGGCAGAGATCATGGGGGTGGGAGGAAGTGACGACCGATCTCTATGCTAGGGGAAGAGTCCCCGCAGGCGCTTCTTTTCAGCCACCCGCTTGATGCCCAGGCTCAAGGCGGCCATCCGCATCGAGAGCTTTTGCTGGTTGGCCAGGGTGTACGTCTGCATGAAGGCGGTTTCCAGGATGCGGTAAAGCTTGTCCATCACCTCGGCTTCGCTCCAGAAGAAGCTTTGCAGATCCTGCACCCATTCGAAGTAGCTCACCACCACGCCGCCGGCGTTGCACAGGATGTCCGGGATGATGAACACATCGCTGCGCTGATTGAGAATCACATCGGCATCCGGGGTGGTGGGGCCATTGGCACCTTCGGCCAGCACGCGGCATTGCAGCTTGGCGGCGTTGTGCCCGGTGATCTGGCGCTCCAGCGCGGCCGGCACCAGCACGTCGCACTTCAGCAAGAGAAGCTCGTCATTGCTGATCGGCTCCGCTTCAGGAAAGCCCACCACGGTACGGTGCTTGGCAAGATAGGCATCGAGCTTTTGGAAGTCGATGCCCTCACGATTGTACAAGCCTCCATCCGCATCACTGACCGCAATGACTTTGAGCCCATGACTCGACAAAGTTTGCGCGGCGACAGAACCGACATTGCCATAGCCCTGCACCACGGCAGTGCAGCTCCCCGCAGACAAGCCGAGGACATCGAGAGCGCGACCCACCAGGAAGGCGACTCCGCGCCCCGTGGCTTCACGACGGCCCAATGAACCGCCAAGCTCCACTGGCTTGCCTGTGACCACGCCGGTCACGCATGAACCAACATGGATGGAATAGGTATCCATCATCCACGCCATGACCTGTTCGTTGGTACCCACGTCGGGCGCGGGAATGTCCATCTGCGGACCGATGAAAGGAATGATTTCCTGGGTGAAGCGGCGCGTGATGCGCTCCAGTTCACCTGTGTCGAGCGTGCGCGGATTGCAGGCCACGCCGCCCTTGGCACCACCATAGGGCAGGCCTGTGAGCGCACATTTCCAGCTCATCCACATGGCCAGCGCCGCCACCTCGCCCAACGCCACATCGGGATGGAAGCGCATGCCGCCCTTGGTGGGCCCGCCTGAAAGGTGATGCT
>JAQGPI010000489.1 GCA_028293175.1 Verrucomicrobiaceae bacterium
CGGCCCGCATTGGCTGGGCGGTGGGCAGCGAGCCAAACCAAGTTTTCAACCGTCGTTGGCTAATGAAGCCGGGCACGGTGCCAGAGAATCCCTTCGGCACCTTTGATCAGGTGAAGATGAACCCCGGCCACAATTCCAATCTCGTGAAACCTGCCGGACCCACAGACCCCGAGGTATGCCTGCTCTCGGTTCAATCCGCCGATGGCAGACCTTTGGCGGTATTGGCTAACTACTCATTGCATTATGTGGGCGATGTGGGGAATGCGCACATATCAGCGGATTACTTTGCCGCCTTCTGTGACCGCATGCAGCAATTGCTCAATGCCGACCGCCAGGACCCGCCGTTTGTGGCGATTCTCAGCAACGGCACCAGCGGCAACATCAATAACAACGACTACAGCAAGCCGCCCGCACCGCGTGGTCCCTTGTATTCCAAAATCCATAAGGTGGCGGATGATGTCGCACAGGCAGCGCTGAAGGCCATGCAGGGCATTCAATACCATGACTGGGTGCCGCTTGATGCCCGCTACCGCGAGCTGGAAGTGGTAGCCCGGCATCCCACCCCCGAGCAGCTTGCGCGGGCGCAGGAGTTGGTGGCTAAGCGTCGGCCTTTCGGAGAAAAAGCGACTCTGCAAATTATCTACGCGGAGCGGGCCATCGCGATCAATGGCTATCCGGCGACTCTGCAAGTGCCGATTCAAACGCTGCGGGTAGGGGACTGCGGCATCGCCACCAGCCCCTTCGAAACCTTTGTGGAAACCGGCCTGGAACTGAAGGCAAAAAGTCCCTTCAAGCCCAGTTTCACCATTGAGATCGCTGGCGGTTACTACGGCTACCTGCCCACGCCGGAACAGCACAAGCTGGGTGGCTACGAAACCTGGCTGGGAACCAATCGCGTAGCACCCGACACCTCGGACAAACTCACTGAAGCGCTGCTTTCGATGTGGGGTGAGATGAAGTAGTGCCCGGAAGGCATGCTGTCCGGATTAGGCATGGATAATGGCGCGTGACATCGCGTTGCAGTTGAGCATTGCCTTTACGTGTGGCATTAGCTCCGCCCCTCGCGCCATCCGCTCATGCCACCCACCATCCGCTATCCTGCCGACCTGCCCATCACGGCCCGCCGTGAGGAGATTGTCGCGGCCATCCGCGATCACCAGGTGATCATTTTAGCGGGAGAGACGGGATCGGGCAAGACCACGCAGCTCCCCAAGATGTGCCTGGAGGCACTGCCGGATCAACGCGGGCAGATTGGCTGCACGCAGCCTCGCCGCGTGGCGGCGATGAGCGTTTCCAAGCGCGTGGCGGAAGAACTCAATGTCCGCTGGGGCGGCGAAGTGGGCTGTAAGATGCGCTTCAGTGATGACACAAGCCGTGATACACGGATCAAGTTCATGACGGACGGCATCCTGCTGGCGGAGATCCAGAGCGATCCCATGCTGCGCGCCTACTCGATGCTTATTTTGGATGAAGCGCATGAGCGTTCGCTAAACATCGATTTCCTTCTCGGCTACTTGGTGGGGCTGCTAAAAAAGCGGCCGGATCTGAAAGTGCTGGTCACCTCGGCCACGATTGATACGGAGGCCTTTTCACAAGCCTTTGGCGGCGCGCCCATCATTGAGGTGTCCGGTCGTCTCTACCCTGTGGATATTCGTTACCTGCCCATAGATTCAGGCGATGACGACTACGGCTACATTGATGCGACGATCAGCGCGGTGGAGGATGCGTTGATCGAAACGGACAGCGGCGACGTGCTGGTGTTCATGCCCACAGAGCGCGACATTCGCGATACCCGCGATTTGCTCGATGGGCGCCTCGGCAGAGAATTTGAGGTGCTGGCCCTGTTTGGCCGTATGGCTTCGGCGGAGCAGCAGAAGATCTTTTCGCCGGGTTCCAAACGCCGCGTGGTGATCGCCACCAATGTGGCGGAAACTTCCATCACCATCCCTCGCGTGCGCTACGTGGTGGATACCGGTCTGGCGCGCATCAGCCGCTACAATCCACGCACGCGTACCAAGCGCCTGCCTGTGGAGGCGGTGTCACAAAGCAGCGCGAATCAGCGCGCTGGTCGTGCAGGCCGTGTACAGGACGGCGTGTGTATCAGGTTGTATTCCCAGGAGGACTTTGAGAAGCGCGACCGCTTCACCATGCCGGAGATTCAGCGGGCCAACCTTGCTGAGGTCATCCTGCGGATGAAGGCCTACAAGCTGGGCGAGATTGAGACCTTTCCCTTCATCAATCCACCCGTCTCTGCCTCCATTCGCGCGGGCTACGATTTATTGCACGAACTAGGTTCGCTGAGTGAAACTCACGAACTCACACCCTTGGGCCGCGAACTCGCGAAGCTGCCGCTTGATCCCACGCTGGGCCGCATGCTGCTCCAGGCACGGGAGGAAAAAGCCTTGCCGGACATGCTCATCATCGCCGCAGGCCTGAGCATTCCTGATCCGCGTGAACGCCCTGAAGAGAAGAAGGAAATGGCCGCTGCAGCGCACAAGGCTTTCGCCGCGCCCAACTCCGACTTCCTCTCGCTGCTGAAGATCTGGCAGGCCATGCCAGAAGGCCAGGGACGTTCCAACAATGCACTGCGCAAGTTCTGCAAAAGCAGCTTCCTTTCCTTCACTCGCATGCAGGAGTGGCGCGATGTGTGGAAGCAGTTGTGTGATGCGTTTGATAAAGATCTGAGGGAAGTACAAGGCGCAGGCCCTAATGTGTCGCAGGCCTCCCGGCCTGTAGAACTTAGCAATGCCCCTGGTACTATCCCCCCAAAAGACAAGTCTGTGGACCAGAACGCAGCTCGCAACCGTGCCGACCCCGGCAGGCCAGGAGGCCCGCCACACATTGCAGGCCCGCGTCCGCCTCTCAACCGCCCTGCGCCGGAGCAAAAGCCTGAGAGTGTGTCCTCAAACGATGACGCCATCCATCGCAGCATTCTGGCGGGCCAGCTTGGCCACATTGCCATGCGGGAGGATAAGAACGTTTATAAGGCCGGCGGCAACCGTCAGGTGATGGTCTTCCCGGGCTCTAATCTTTACGAGCGGCGCGACAAAAAGAACCCTGGCAAGCCCGGACAGGACAAAAGCAAGCAGCCACTGTGGATCGTGGCGGGAGAGATCGTGCAGACCTCCCAGCTCTTTGCCCGCATGATCGCGCGCATCGATCCGCAGTGGATCGCAGAGCTCGGCGCGCATCTCTGCCAGTACAAGTACAGCGAGCCGCACTGGAGCTCCAAGGCGCAGCGCGTGCTCGTCATGCAGCGCAGCAT
>JAQGPI010000490.1 GCA_028293175.1 Verrucomicrobiaceae bacterium
ATCGACTGGCTGATCGCGGCGAACGCTTCGGAAGAGGTGCGCGCGGATGATTTTGCCGCACGTACTGGCGAGCGCTGCCGAGAGGGAGCGCAGGCGGTGCTTGTATTTGAAGGCGGCCCCTATGAAAACGGCGAGCATCATCTGGTGGCAGCGCGCAAGGGTCGCACGGAATACACTGTGATAGCGCATGGCAAAGCCGCGCACGCAGGCAGCGCCCATGCTCAGGGCGTGAATGCCATCGTGGCGCTTTCCGAAGCCGTTCAAGCGACGGCAAAGCTGACGGATTACGCCGCCGATTTGACGGTGAATGTGGGCAGCATCAAGGGCGGCACGGTGGTGAACCGTGTGCCGCATGAGGCCTCATTTGAAGTGGAGATGCGCGCGTTCGACCCCGTAGTGCTGGCAGCGGCAGGTGATCAGTTGCAAGCCCTGGCGCGGCCTGACAGCGAAGGCGAGGCCGCCATCGAGGTGCGCTGCGACGGCATCTCGCCTGCGTGGCCTCACGACGAACGCACACAATCTGCGGCACGTCATTGGCTTGCCGCCGCGCAGGCGCTCGCCATGCCGGTGAAACTGGTGAAACGCGGTGGCCTCAGCGACGCCAATTATCTCCGCGATCTGGGTCCCACGCTCGATGGTCTCGGGCCCAGCGGAGCCAATGCCCATTGCTCAGAACGCAGCGTCGACGGCACCAAACTGCCTGAATACGTGGACGTGCCATCCTTCGTGCCAAAGGCGACGCTGAATGCCCTCGCAATCGTCGCGCTGGTGAAAGAAGTCACGCCCTGACAAGGTTCCTCGAAAGACCTTGCCTCACCATTCCGAAATGAGACACATCCCTCTGCCATGAAACTTCTCCATCTGATCCCACTGGTTTGCGCGGGCCCGGTCCTTGCTGATCTGGCCGCTGACTTGAATGTACTGCGGGCGGTCGGTCCGGAGGGGAAGGGGAATGAAGCCGCGAAGGCGGCCTGGAAGCTAGTGGTGAAGGCGCCAGCCGCTGAGCTGCCGGCGATTTTGACGGCCATGGATGGAGCCAACCCGCTGGCGGCGAATTATCTCCGCGCCGCCATCGGCACGGTGGAGGCTCGCGAGGCCAAGGCGCTGCCTGTACCAGCGCTAGTCAAGTTTGTGCGCGATACCAAGCATTCGCCCCAGGCGCGGGCGGCAGCCTTTGACGTGGTGCTGCGCAATGCGCGCGAGGAGGCGGACAAACTGGCACCAGATTTGATCGAAGATCCAAGCCCGGAACTGCGGAGGCACCCGGTGGCACGGCTGATTGAAGAGGGGGCGGCGTTGCTGGCTAAGAATGACAAGGAGGCGGCGACAAAGGCCTTTCAAAAAGGCATGAAGGGCGCTCGCGACGAGGACCAGATCAAAACGCTGGCCAAACAGTTGAAGGGGTTGAACCAGCCGGTGGACCTCCCGAAGCATTTTGGCTTCCTGATGAACTGGAAGGTGATTGCGCCCTTCGGCAACGTGGAGCGCAAGGGGTTTGATACAGTGTATCCACCGGAGGAGAAGCTGGACTTCTCAGCCACCTATCCGGGCAAGGGCAAGGACGCTTCGTGGCAGGATTTTACTAGCGCCGACGAGTACGGCAAGATCGATTTCAACAAGCCCTTCGGCATGGAGAAGGAAGTGGTCGGGTATGCTGCAACAGAGTTCACTTCCACCACTGAACGCGATGCTGAAATCCGCATCGGCTGCAAGGATGGCTGGAAGGTGTGGCTGAACGGCAAACTGCTGTTCGCCCGTGACGAATACCATCGTGGAGCGAAGCTGGACCAGTACAAGCTGCCCTGTCACCTGAAGGCGGGTGCCAACACGCTCCTGGTAAAGTGCTGCCAGAATGAGCAGAAGGAAACCTGGACTGTGGAATGGGAATTCCAGCTTCGTATTTGTGACGCTACCGGCACGGCAATCCTAGCGGCGAAATAAGCCGGAAAATATTTCCAACTTAAGGCATCCAATACACACGAGTTGGCGGTGAGGTGCGATATCGAGGCGAGGCTGGGATTCAAAGTCATGGAATCCGGGCCTCCAACCTCAACTCCTTCTCTTATGTCCTTGTTATGGATTCTCATTATCGGGCTCCTTGTTGGAGCGGTTACGCGGCTTATTTTTCCCAAAATAGCACCGGGGGACTTAGTGATCACGATGCTGCTGGGTATGGTCGGCGCGCTGGCCACCGGCTGCATCGGACGTGCGGCGGGATTGTATGAGGAAACGGGCCCGCTGGGAATCATTGGCTCGGTGATGGGCGCGGCGCTCATCCTGCCACTCTCGCATCAGTTCAAGGGTCCTCGTACTGATCCGTGAGTCTTGACACCGGAAGCACACACGGAGATAGGCAGGTTATGAATACACGCCTTTTCATCGTTTCCCTGGTGCTTTCGAGCCTGTGCCCCGTTCTTGCGGAAGACGCAAAGGTCAGGCATGTGGATGCACGGGAGGCAGCGGAATTGTTCAAAGCAAAGAAGCTGCTGGTTATCGATGTGCGCACGGCCAATGAATTTGCCGGCGGCCATATCGAGGGCGCGAAGAACATCGATTATACGGAGAACTCCTTCGCTGCTGATCTGGGCAAGCTGGATAAGAACCTGCCCGTGCTCATTCATTGCGCTTCCGGAGCGCGCAGCACAAAATCCCTAAAGGTTTTCGGAGAGCTTGGCTTCACCGATGTCACTCACATAGATGGCGGATTCGGTGCATGGAAGGCAGCAGGGCTGCCGGTCACAAAGTGATGACTTGCATCATTTTCGTTACCGTGGTGGCCTAGCGTTTCTTATCAAACACCTCGCTGATGCGAGCCACCACCAGTCCGGCCTTGGTGACGGTAACGGAGTTGAGCATCGTATGGCCGTCAGGCTGAAGCTGCATCCAATGCGTCATGCGCACGGTGCTTAGCGGATTGCCAGGCTGTAATTCCAGCACATAGGTCATGCGTAGCGTGTTGCCCCAGGCTTCCCCTCGGGCCTTGCCGATCATGTGATCGCAGATTGCTTCGAAGTGGTGTTCATCGATCCGCCGGATGCGCCACTCGCGGCGGGTAGGCTTTCCATCATCCAGGGTAATTTCCTGGGTCATGTGCAACTGGCCGCCCTTCATGCTGCCCCAGGTTTCTGTGCGCACCCGTTTGGAAGGCTCCCCGCTCCTGCCTTGAATCAGGCCCGTGGATTGCGTGTGTCCTGAGTAGTACTTGTCCACCTCAAACAACGGACGCTGGCCTGCGAAATCAGCAGGCTTCAAGCTGGAGCAGGAAGCAAGTCCCATCGCCGCTGCGGCCAAGGCGACTGCGGTCGCTGGCCGAAAGGCGCGGGGTAAGGCATCAAAGAAGCAGGGCACGAATCTGGATCGCATGCGATGAAGGTGGCGAGTGCATGAAGGAGGAACAAGTATCTATAGAACCGGCTGCTCATCACGTATAACTGTGCCCAACGTTCCATCCCTTCTTCGCCATGCGCTTCCATCCATTTCTACTTTCGCTGCTTCTTGCCGCCCCGGTTGTTCATGCAGACTGGCTGCAGTTTCGTGGTCCGAGTGGTTCCTCGGTCTCTGCTGAAAGCAAGATGCCGGCGGAGACGCTGAAAATTGGATGGAGCGCTGACCTGCCCGGTCGCGGGCTTTCCGCTCCGATCATCGTGGGAGACAAGGTGTTTGTCACCTGTGCCAGCGGTCCCGAGCAGGCGGTGTTGCATGTGATCTGTTTCAGCACCGCTGACGGCCACAAAGTGTGGGAACGTGTGATGCACGCCACCGGCCGCACGATGACGCAGAGCAAAACCTGCGTGGCGGCTCCAACGCCGTGCAGCGATGGAAAAACGGTGTATGCGTTGTATTCCTCCAATGATCTCTTCGCCTTTGATCTGGATGGCAACCTGCAATGGCTGCGCGGACTGACACTGGACTACGCGAATGCCAGCAACAGCCTGGGCATGGCGCAATCACCCGTGATCGCTGGCGGCACACTGGTGGTGCAAAGTGAGAACGACAGCGAGTCTTTCGCAGCGGGCATCGATATCGCCACCGGCGTGAACAAATGGAAGATGGAACGCCCGAAGGCGGCGAATTGGAGCAGCGCGCTGATCTGGAAAAACGATGTGGTGGCGCTGCAATCAAGCAAGGGCCTTGCGGGCGTGGAAGCGGCGACGGGCAAGGTGCTGTGGAACTATGCGGACGGTGCAAGCACGATCCCCTCCAGCGCCCTGGGCGCGAACGCCATTTACGCCGCATCCAATGGTATCACAGCACTGGTGCCTGAGTCGGGCGCTGTCTCGCAGCTCTGGCGCAATGAGAAGCTGCGCCCCGGCACTGCCAGCCCTGTAGTGGTGGGCGACGGACTGTTCGTGATTAACAGCGCGGGGGTGCTATTGAAGGCGGATGTGATAACCGGCGCCGATGACAAGAATTTCTAGCTGCGCCTGAAAGGGCCGTTCAGCGGATCGCCTGTGGCTCTAGGTCCTAAGATCTATGTGGTAAGCGAGCGTGGTGTGTTTCAGGCCATCGACACTGCCATCGCCGAAGGCAAGGTGACTCAGGAAATTGAACTGCTTTCGGGTTCGAAGGATATGGTGCTTTGCACGCCCGCGATAGCGGAGGGTGCGGTCTATGCCCGCAGCGATGGCAAGCTGTGGAAGCTGAACTGAGCACCACAGACGTCTTCAAGCAGCGGATCGATAACGACCGCAGAGAAAGCTTATCTCAAGTCCGCATCCGGTGCGGCGGTTTGCTGTAGTCGGCTTGCCTGGTACAGCGTATCCAGTTCCTTGTAATAGCAGAATTGGAAGGCCATGAAAAAGATGACGGGCAGGCTGAACAGCGCCCCCAGCACCAGTCCCACCTGACTATCGGCGATGGTGGGCGCGACGAGTCTAAGAATGCTGGACAGCAGCAAATCGGGCAGCGCACACGCTACTCCCACGATCATGAAGCAGCCGATGGTGCGCAAAGTCTGGCCTTCGGTAACGAGCCAGCTTTGCTTGATCGCTTCCGCGGGCATTAGACGTCGCTCCACTGCCGCCGCGCTGGCCAGGGCGGTACGCGTCGCAATAATGATGCCTGGAAGAATCAGAATGAAACAGCCCATCAGCGTGGTGACGGCAATGAAGATCTGCATGAACATCAAGCGGCCCCAGAAGGCAAGCCCAGCATTGAACCCAAGGGTAAAGCCGGGGCGCAATCCTTTGGCGTTCTGACTGAGCAGGAGGAGAATGCCGCCGGTCGCAAAGGGATTGAACACCACGCCAAGGCCAATGCTGAGCAGACCCGTCTCGGTCTCATTGTCAGTGACGAGCGGCTGCAGATAGGTGAACAAAAATTGCATCGGCACGGCCACCATAAGGAAGAGCAGGCTGGCAGGTACGAGGCAGGGGAGCAGGAGGTTGCGGGCCCTGTGCAGGAGATAACCCAGGTCGAGATTCACCTCGGGGCGTGATCCCCCCATTGGGCGGGGGAGGTGGCCGCCCTTTTGCACATAGGCCTCGGCTTCTGCGCGATAATCGTCGGACACCCACTTGCCTTCAACTTGGAACATGTCCGAACGCCTGACCCGGTCGCCGCTGTAAGCGCAGGTTTCCCAGGAGTCATCTTTCGCCAGTGGCGCCTCAAAGGTCTTTGCCAGTTCTGTCTGCTCCAGCGGCAGCCATTCGCTCATGCCATTGCGCCACACGAGTGTCTGCGGTGTGATGACCTCGTCCGCCAGGAGAGATTTGATGTCCGCTTCGGAATACGGGCCGTGCTGTTGTTCGTTTTTGGCGTGATACCACATGAGAGGGGTGCTCATGGTAGAACGGAATGGGGTGATGGGAAGTTTGAGTTTGCCGAGGCTGGAGCGCGGTCTGGAAACAGTTGATAGTAAGTCCGGCCTCGTCTCTTTAACTTACCTCCCTCCTTTCTTATGAATCCACGCCCGCCACTGCCACCGTTTACCGAAGAGGCCGCTCTCAAGAAAGTCCAGGCTGCTGAGGACGCGTGGAACAGTCGCGATCCTGAGCGGGTTTCGCTCGCCTACACGGAGGATACAGAGTGGCGCAACCGTTCGACCTTTCTGAAGGGTCGCACGGAGGTGTTGGAATTCTTGCGCCTTAAGTGGGCGAAGGAAAATGACTATCGCTTGAAGAAGACGCTGTGGGCCTTTACCGGCAATCGGATTGCGGTACGGTTTGAGTACGAATGGCATGATGATGCTGGCCAATGGTGGCGCAGCCATGGCAATGAAAACTCGGAGTTCGACGACAACGGCTACGTGGCGCGCCGGTACGCGAGCATCAACGATCAGGCGATCACGGAAAGTGGACGAATACTGCAATACGATATTGTAAAGGTTATATAATCACTGCTTATTCTTGTAAAGATTTCGTTCCCTGATGTTGTTGAGCGGCCATGGTGTTTGCAATCTCGTGAAATCCATCCTAAGCCAAAATTGGCCGGCGCTTCGATTGAAAAGACGTGTGGAGTCGCATTTTCATTCTAACGCAGCTTGAGATACTTTTGGGCGTTGAGGCTGAAATACGCAGCAAAGTAAGGCCGCAAGGCGGGATGCAGAAAAGCCTGTTGGGTTGCGAGCAGCACGGCGGCCGGCTCGCCTTGATCGGGCAGATACCAGTCCGTGCCATACATGAGCTTGCGGGCAAAGGGGTAGGGCGTGTCGTGCTGGGATGCTGCGAAGCACTGCGCCACACGGTCCACAAAAAGGGCCTGCCGCACCGGATCGATCATCGCCTCGCCAGTGGTCACTTCGCAATAGACATTCGGGTACTGCACGCAGAGCTCGTAGGCGGTACGACCCCAGGCGGCTAGCTTGCCTGTGCCAAACCAGTAGTCTTCGCCACCTGCGTGACCGAGGCAGAGTCGCAGGCGGCAGGGTCTGCCAGGCTGGCTGTGTGCTTTGAGGAACTCGCCCCAGAACTGAGGATTAGAATTGCTCTCGCCGTAGCCTTTGCGCGCCTCAAATTCTCCATAGCCGGAGTGGACGAACACAGGCACGTCCTCCTTAATGCACCAATCCAGGAGCTTGTTAAGCTCGACATCGAGCGCTGCATTTTGTTGTGCCGAGGTTTTTCCCAGCCGCTCATATCGTTGATCGTACTGGATGCTCGGCTGCCGTGTGGGCCATGTGACCGGCCTGGTGGCAATGTCGTTGTGGAAGGGCCGGTAGCCTGATGGCGGATAGACTTTGACTCCCCTGGCATCGTGATGCTTGACTGCATCCTGCACAAGGGCAAGCGCCGATGTGCCACCGGATGCCGTGCCAGTCCTATATGGATTGTAAGCTACAAAATAATGCAGGCCTGCACCGGTCTTGCGCTGATAGAACTCCATGCGCCGCACCTGTTCCTTCTCGAAATCCAGGAGGTATTTGCCTGGCTTCTGAGCATACACCGGCCCCAGGTCCATCATGTGCGAAATCAGGGTGATCTGGCCCTTGGTATGAATGCCCTGATGCAATTCGCGGAATATCGCCGCCATCTGCGCATCGTTCTGCGTGAGCATCCAGAGGAACCGCACCGCAGCCTGAATGCCGGTCACAGTTTTGTCCGCCTCCTTGGTGCCACCCTTCGTGTGATCCTCCATGCCCATCATGTTGGCGGCGGCCTGGATCGAAAGCCGCTGCACCGGTCCCATTTTTGAGGACACATCATCGAGGACCGACATTTTTTGCTTCATCGAGAGCGAAGGATCCCACGCGCCCCGCGAGATGGCCTTGTCGATCAGATCGAGAAAGACGCTGGTAAGCGGGCCGGGGTGTTCGCTGTCCCTGATGCCCTGGGTGTTGCAGGTCCTCGGCATGCCTTTCTGCCCAGGGATGGCTGCCAGTTCGGTCCGGTCCAGCAAGGCTCTGGCAATCAGTCTCGCCGAGCGATCCGATAACAAGGTAGTGACGGGAAAATAGGCATCGCGTTTGCCCTCAAGAATGCCTTCCAGTGGAAGATACCGCGCGTTAAACGTGTGTGTGTGGACATCGATAACGGCGGTGCGCGCCGGCAAATCATCGCGGTCCGGGTCAATGCGTCCGAGCTGCGCGGCGATCTTTTGCTGATCGAGATTCAAATGAACCCTGGGGCCGTGACAGCCAGGGACAAGTCCACAGGCAACAAGGGCAGTCAGCAGTGACATACGCAGACGTGAGTAATCCTGGGTCATCTTCATGAGTCGGAAGGGCGAGTGGATTCGAAATAAAGGCGGCCATCAAGGCTCGTTGCGGATGCCGAAAATGGAGCGCAGGACGCCGTTGAGTTTGACCAGAATTTTGTTCAAGGTCTTGAACTTCGGTTCGATGCCTGCTTCGGTGGCGGGATCATTGACATCGTTGCGCCACTTGGAGTGCGGGAAGTGAATGACAAAGTCGCCATTGTGGGAGGCCACGGCTTCCGTGAATGTAAGGGTGCCGAGCTCCTGCCATCCCTTGCCGGACACTTCGAGCTTCTTGTCGGGAAAGCCTTTAACTTCGCCCTCATCCGCCACCTCGATGACGAACTTGATTTCCCTTGGCTGATCATCCGTCCTGTGGAGATGGGCCAGGATTTCATCGCGGAAATCAGCCGTCTCCTCGCTGTTGCCCACCGGCGGGCTGGTGACTCGCAGGCGCATGAACTGCGGGCAGCGGGTGGCCTCGTTGGCGGCCTTGCTGAGTTCGGCAATTTCATACACCTGCCGGATGGAGTTCTTCTTGTCAGCCCGGCTGAACGTTATCGCGAGCAGGAACACGCTGGCAAGATCGGGGAATCGCTTGGACAGGGTAATATTCGGCGCGTTCATGAGCTTGGCTTCCTGAATGCTGTTGGAATATGCCGCGCCCAAGTCTTCCAGGGTGATGAAAATGGCCGGACTGCACTATCTCTCCAAATCGGCGGGCTCGATTCCAGGATAAAGCTTGGCAACCATCGACAAGGTGCGCTTCTTGCCACGCTCGACATTGAGGCCTGTGGAGTAGCGGGCGATGACACTGCCTTCTTTGCCTTTTTTGAAATAGCCGGTGTAGTCCGAATCATTCGTGATCTTCCACTCACCGAACATGCATATCCCGTTGGGATGGATGAGGCGCTGGACGCCCTTCAGGGTGTTGCCCTTGTCATCTTTCTTCCAGGTTTCGG
>JAQGPI010000499.1 GCA_028293175.1 Verrucomicrobiaceae bacterium
TCTTGTCCGCCCCCTATGGTACAAGGCATCGGCGACACCCAGACCCAATTCTTTACTCTCGCGACCCCGGAACGTCCGTTTCAGTTCGACGGCGGCGGTTCGCTCGATCATGCCGAACTGGCCTATGAGACCTACGGTACGCTCAATGCCAAGGCCGACAACGCCATCCTGGTCTTCCACGCGCTGTCAGGCAATCAGCACGCCGCCGGCGTGACGAAGGAAGTGCCGGGCACCGGATCGCGCTGGACGGAGGACTGCCACCCGGGCTGGTGGGATCTCTACATCGGCCCTGGCAAGGCGCTGGATACCAGTCGCTACTTCGTGATCTGCGCCAACTATCTCGGTGGCTGCTATGGCACCTCGGGCCCTGCATCGATTGATCCCACCACGGGCAAGGCTTACGGAAGCCGCTTCCCCTCCGCCCGGACCAGTGATGTTGTGCGCTCACAGGCGGCGCTGCTCGATCATCTGGGCATCGACAAGCTTCTCGCGGTGATTGGTGCCTCCGTGGGCGGCCTGATCGCGCTGAATTTTGCCACCCTTTTGCCGGAGCGCGTGAAGATCGTTGTTTCCATTGCCAGCGGTCCGCGCACGACGGTGCTGAGCCGCCTGACTTTATTCGAGCAGGTACTGTCCATTGAGAATGATCCGCACTTCCGCGGCGGCGATTATTATGATGGCGAATCCCCAGCCGTGGGGCTGGCACTAGCACGCATGATCAGCCACAAGACCTTCGTGCATTTGGATGCCATCGAGAACCGTGCGCGTCGCGATGTGGTGCAGCGCACCGATCAGTTAGGCTGGTACCAGGTGGAGCACAATGTGGAGAGCTACATGCTGCACCAGGGCAAGAAATTCGTGAAGCGTTTCGACGCCAATACGTACCTGCGCATCGCCGACATGTGGCTGAAGTTTGATCCGCTGCGCGATGCCGATGTGCTGAGCTACCAGGAGCTGTTTGCCCGCTCCAAGGCCGCTGGTCATCATTACTTGGTCTTCAGCATCGACAGCGATTTTTGCTTTTATCCAGAAGAACAGGCCGAGCTCACCCTGCATCTGGAAAAGGCCGAGGTTTCCAACATGCACATCACCGTACACTCGAGCAAAGGCCACGATTCCTTCCTTCTAGAGCCGGAGCTTTACACGCCGCACTTGGTCCACACGCTCGAAGGTCGCTGGCGGCGACAGGTGGATGTGGATGTTGTGGAGTAGTTCGGGCGCAAGCGTGGACTCGTCACTTGGCGCACCTGCATTCCTGCATTAGTCTCGACCATGAGCTTAGACGAAACAGTGCTTTGGAAAGGCAGCCCATCGCAATTGATCCACATCCGCGCCTACCTGCTGTGGCTGCTGGTGGCAGTGATCATTGGCGTGGCGGCCACCGTGGCGTTGTTTCCACCTCTCTACTCCGCTCTGCTGATTCCTGGCATCGGCATGTGGATTCGCTGGCAGCTTACCAAGGCCACGGCCTATGAACTGACCACCCAGCGGCTACGCATCAGCACCGGGCTTTTCTCAAAGAAGCTGGATGAGCTAGAGCTCTACCGAGTGAAGGACAGCACCCTGGAGCAGCCCTTTCTCCTGCGCGTCTTCGGAGCCGGGCACGTGAAAATCTTGTCCTCCGATGCCACGATGCCGGAGCTGACGCTGAAGGCTGTGCGCGGTGCCTATGGCATGCGCGAAAAGCTGCGCAAGGCGGTGGAAGCCGAGCGTGACCGCAAGCGCGTACGCGATGTGGAATTCAGCGCAGGGCCTGAGGTCGTTGCCGTCTCCGATGATGTGGCTGGGCACGATGCGGGCGACACTTTGCATCCTATTTGATGAAAGATGCGGGACTGGCAAGAAGCCTTCCGACCGCCTCGCTTAAAGCAGAAGGCCGCGCCAATCCCGCCTTGCCAACTCCGGCCCGGCTCCCTAATCTCGCGCCCGCACTATGAATTCTCCCGTTACCAAGAAGCTGTTCGTGATGATGGTCCTGGAACTGTTCATCTGGGGTGCGTGGCTCCCCTTGATCTGGGGCTACATGGGGAAGGACGGGCTAAATTTCACGACGCCGCAGATCACCTGGGTGGGCAGCGCCTTCGCCATTGCCTCCATCGCCGGGATCTTCTTTAGCAACCAGTTCGCCGACCGTAATTTCGCAGCCGAAAAGTTCATGGCCTTCAGTCATCTCGTGGGCGGCCTTGCCATCCTGTCCCTGTATTGGGTGAAGGATTTCTACACGTTCTTTACCCTGATGCTGATCCACTCGCTGCTGTACGTGCCGACTATCTCGGTGGCCAATTCGCTGGCGTTCAGCAATCTGAAGAATGCGCAGAAGGAATTTGGCTTGGTACGCATGGGCGGCACCGTCGGCTGGATGCTGGCCTCCTGGCCGCTCTACTTTATTCTGCAAGGCCTCACGGGAGCCGCAGCCGTAGCCGCCAGCCGAAATATCTTCCTCGTAGCCGGCATTGCATCGCTGCTGCTCGCTGCCTTCAGCCTTACGCTGCCGCATACTCCAGCAAAGAAGGTGGAAGGTGAAGCCCACTTCGCCTGGCTGCGTGCCTTC
>JAQGPI010000518.1 GCA_028293175.1 Verrucomicrobiaceae bacterium
CCTCCAATTTTAGCTCATGGATACTGCTGGCCATCCTGCGTTGGCTGAAGCGCGAGTGGCTGGCCCCGCTGCTGTGGATTTCGGCCGCGCTGCTGCTCTTCAGTGCGTTCCGCGCATGGCCGCAGCCGCTTGATCCTACAGTGCATCCGGGCGATGTCACCTCGGATATTGGCCGCATCCTCAGCCATACCGATGCCTTTACCCACCCCATGCTGCCCAGCACCTGGGTGGCGGAGGTAGTGCTCGCCTCCGGCCGTGGTATGGCGGGCCAGGCGTGGTTCTTCAATCTCACCCTGCTCAGCTATGCGCTGGTCTCGCTGGTCGTTACCTTGTTCCTCGCTGGCCGCTTGTTTTACCCGGCCTGGACCCGTTCGTTGCAGCCTTCGGCCACCAAGGTGTCGCTCGATCCTGCGGCAAACGCGGCCGGGCCCTCGTGGTGGCAATGGCTGCCTACTGATCGCATTGCCCGCACCCTCATTTTGAAGGATGTGCGCACGTTCCTGCGCGAGCCCGCTCAATGGGGGCAGACAGCCCTTGTATTCGGCCTGCTGTTTCTCTACACGTCCAATCTCCGGCGTATCGTTTTCGATTACCAAGATGTGTTTTGGAATGTGGTCACCAGCTACTTAAACCTGCTCGTGTGCAGCCTCTCGCTCTCCACTCTCACCACTCGTTTCATCTTCCCCCAGGTCAGCTCGGAAGGACAACGCATGTGGTTGTTAGGCTTGGCGCCGATGCCGCTCAGCCGCCTGTTATCCACGAAGCTGCACCTCACTGTCGCTGTCACTGGCACGCTTACGGCCATCCTTACCTTGATCTCTTGTGTCACGCTCTCGATGAGCCTGGAGCGCACAGCGTTCTTTCTCATCTGCATCGTGCTCCTCACCATCGGGCTTAACTCCCTGGCGCTTGGTCTCGGTGCTTTATTTCCTGATTTCCGCGAGACCAATCCGGCCAAGATCGTTTCCAGCTTTGGCGGCACACTTTGTCTCATTTTAAGCTTCGTTTACATTGTTGCCTGCGTGGCGGTGGCGTTGATACCGGGTCTTCGCGAGCTGCACTTGGGAAACGTCGCGATAGGGGGTGCGCAGCGGTTGAGACTTGAAGGCGTTAGCATTGGAGGCATTATAACTCTTACGGCTTTGTTTGGAGGCCTGCCTTATGCAGTGGCTCAAAAGAAAATAATGGATTTGAATTATTTTAAAAAGTGCGATATTTAAGAGCTGTTAATAAAAACAGCTGCTTATTATGGCCAAAAAGTCCGCTCCTTCCTCCGCCGTTGCCTTTCCCGACGAAGATCATGACGTTCTCGTCTTTGAAGACGCTGATGAGTTCATGACCCAGCAGTCAGCAGCTCCCATGGAGGACGTGCAGGCCAAGGTTCACGAAGCCCAGGCGGAGCTCATGCACCTGCGCCAGCGTCAGGAGGAAATCGAACGCCAGAAGCTCCAGCTAGAACAGATCAAGAAGAAGCAGGACGCCTTCGGCCAGGGCAAGCGCGAGCTGATGGAAAAGCTCTCCCGCAGCATCGGTACCATCGACCGCGATCTCTACAACACTCAGAAGCTGGTGGAAGAGCTGTCCGCCACTCACAAGTCATTCTCCGACCACCTCGACGTTCTGCGCAGCCTGCAGCCAGAAAAGTGGCAGCGCCATCAGGTGGATGATGAGCTGGGTCGCGCCCTGGATGCCATCGAAGACGCGAAGGATGATTACCTCAAGTCCAGCCGCCGCCTTGTGGCATTGCGTCCGCAAATGGCGGGTCGTTCCGGTGAGGGCAGCGATGAATCCCAGCGCCAGGGCCATCCGCCTGCCGCCGAAGATTTCGTCGCTCTTGTAAAGCGCGGTCTCGCGCTCTCGCTCCCGCTTATCGTCTCCGGTTTGGTCGGTCTTATCCTTGCCAAGATCCTGTTCTAACACCCGTCTGCATTTAACGCCTCCCCGCTTATGGCCACGAACGTCCGCTGCAAGACCCGTACTGATCGCTCAGCTAAATCACTGGCGCGCGATCCCGACATCATCCACGTCCCCGCCGTTCCGCGCAAGCGTCGCACCATGGCCGATGAGGCCGAGGAAGTCCGCCGTCGCATCGAGCACCTGGAGTGCGTGATCACCACCGCTCCTGCTGAGCACGCGGCCCGCCGCGTGGCCCTGCGTGACGTGGTGCCGCCTTCGGATGAGTTTGTCAGAAACAAGCCCGCCAAAGCGCGCCGCCGCCCCATGCAAGTGCAGGCCCGCTCCCGCCATCGCTCCATGGGACTGCTGGTGCAAAGCGTTGTTCTCGCTGTCCTCATCGCTGGCGTCGCCGGCTGGCTGAACCAGCGGTTTCATTTCCTGCATTTGTAGGAGGTTGGCTTCCCACGGTCTCTGCTAAACTTCAGATCTCGCGCGGAACGCAATACTTCCCCGCCTACGGAGCGCCGCTGCTGTGGCAACACCGCCGATTTGCGGTTGCCGCCAGCGCTTGGCCGCGCCTATGATGTCTGTCTCTCTCACGACAGCACTCCTCATTGACCATGTATTTCCTCGGCATCGACAGCGGCACGCAGAGCACGAAAGCCATCGTGCTGGATCTTGAAACGGGCAAGATTGTCGCCCACCATCAGCAGGCTTACAGTCTGATCAGCGGCCTGCCTGCCGGTCATCTGGAGCAGCATCCGCAGGACTGGATTGATGCGGTGGATGTCTGTGTTTCCTCATGTGTGCAGCAAGTGGGTGACAAGCGCTCCGCCATCAAGGGCATCGGTGTGAGCGGCCAGCAGCACGGGCTGGTAGCCCTGGGCGTGGATGACAAGCCGGTGCGCCCGGCGAAGCTATGGTGCGATACCTCCACGGTGGCGCAATGTGATGAGATCGCGCACGAGTTTGGCGGTCAACCAGGCTGCATTCATCTGGCGGGCAATGCGATGCTGCCGGGCTATACCATCCCGAAGGTGCTGTGGATGAAGCAGAACGAGCCGGAAAATTTTGCGAAGACCACCTCCATCCTGCTGCCGCACGATTACATCAATTTCTGGCTCAGCGGCGTGAAGCGCATGGAGTACGGCGATGCTTCGGGCATGGGCATTTTGAATGTGCGCACCCGCCAGTGGTGCAATGAGATCATTGACTTCATCGACCCACGCGTGCGCAGCATGTTGCCACCCTTGGGTTCATCCCGTGAGGTGCATGGCATTCTGCGCAAGGAACTGGCCGTAAAGTGGGCCCTGGGTGGCGATGTGGTCATCAGCGCAGGTGGCGGCGACAACATGATGGGTGCGATTGGCACCGGCAATGTGAAGCCCGGCTGCGTGACAGCGAGCTTTGGCACCAGTGGCACGCTTTACGGCGTGGCCGGTGAGCCCGTCGTGGACGGCCAGGGAGAAGTGGCGGCCTTCTGCGACAGCACGGATCAGTGGCTGCCGCTGGTTTGCACTATGAATGTGACAGTGGTAACCGAGCAAGTGCGCACGATGTATGGCTGGAATCATCAGCAGCTAGAGGATGCGGTGAAAGGCGCTCCGGTGGGAGCGGAGGGCGTGGTGTTCCTGCCTTACCTGAACGGGGAGCGCACGCCAAACCTGCCCAATGGATCAGGTGTCATGCACGGCCTGCGGGCTACTAACATGACACCGGCCAATATTGCCCGCGCGGCAGTGGAGGGGGCGACGCTGGGTCTTGCTTACGGGCTGAAGCGTTTCCGTGAGCTCGGCATGAACCCGCAGGAAGTGCGCCTCACAGGCGGTGGCAGCCGGAGCGCCACGTGGCGCCAGATCACTGCCGATGCCTTTGGCGCGGAAGTGGTAACCCTGGGCACCAGTGAAGGCGCGGCCCTGGGTTCAGCCATCCAGGCTGCGTACGCACAAGCCGGGGGCAAGGTGAGCTATGATGAACTCTGCAGCAAATTGGTAGCGCTGGATGAATCCACTCGCTGCACGCCGAATGCCGAAAACCATGAGCTCTACAAGGCGCAGCTCGAACGCCAGATGGACCTCACCGGCCGCCTGGAACAGACCGGCTGGCTCTAAGGACTGCGCCGCTACTTTGAAGATCCGCTTTCAACACACTGGCAAGGTCCTTTCATGGCTGATGCGCGGCATCGCCGAGACGCTGACCTTTGAAGTGATCGACAATGCCGAGATATTGCGCTCGAAGATCCGGTCACCGCTCATCTGGACGTTCTGGCATAACCGGATGTTCATCATGCCGTACGTCCATCAGCTCTGGCTGCCGCACGTGCCGGGCTGCATCCTCAGCAGCCCCAGCGGCGATGGCAAGATCATCGCGGACGTGTGCGCGGAGTTTGGTTTCAAGCCGGTGCGGGGCTCCAGTTCCCGCAAGGGCATGGCCGCCCTGATCACTCTGGCGGACCTAGTAAAGGAAGGCTACGACGTGGGCATCACACCCGATGGACCGCGTGGCCCGTGCTACCATCTGAACCCTGGACCGTTGAAGCTGTCGCAGCTCACCGGTGCCCGTATCATACCGATCGGGGTTCAATACGACCGGCCCTGGACCTTCAAGACCTGGGACAAATTCCAACTGCCCCGGCCCTTCAGCAAGGTGCGCATCATCCTGAATCAGCCTATGCCCATTCCGCGCCGACTGACGGAAGAAGACTTCGAACTGAAGCGCCAGGAAGTGGAGCAGGTGATGCGGGCGGATGCGCTGAGTTTTGACGGCGCACCCGCCTAACAATGGCTTAAACAAGGACCCGTGATATCAACTCGCCCAGCGGAAGCTGGATGCCGATGTAAAAGTCGCCAAACTCGCCGTAAACGGCGCTGACTTCATCGAAGCGCATCTCATACACGATGCCTTTGATGTGATAGGTGTCGTGGGCGAACAGGGTCACGCCCCATTCTTCCGTATCCAGGCCGGTGGAGCCGGTGATGAGCTGGCGCACCTTGCCCGCCCAGGTGCGGCCCACGCGTGCGTGGCCGCCCATGAGCTTGCGGCGCGTTTCGAAATCGGAGGCATACCAGTTCTGCTCCACATTGCGGCGCTTGCTCATGTTGTAGAAGCACATCACCTGCCAGTCCGGCATGTTGGGATAGAGGCGGTCCTTGTTGTACTTGGCCATGCGCGCCCGCCATTCACCCAGGCGCGTTTCGAAGGCTTCGCTGCCCTCGGTGAGATTTTCTTTTTCCACCAGCTCCACCTTAAATTCGGATTCCGGCGTGGCGTATTCGCTCAGCTCCGTCATCGATAGGTAGCTGTAGGCGGGCATCAACACATCCGGCCCCAGGGCGACGGCAAGCTGCTTGGCAAAGCGGTCCGAGTCATGCAGATCGGGAGTCAGCAGCATGAAGCCGATATCGGACTTCGGCCCGATCATGCTGAAGGCCAGCAACTGTGTGTCGGGATGACTCCGGATGCGGGCTAAGGTCTTTTCGAAACTAGCGCGGGCAGCGGCTTTTTGTTCGTCATCCTGCAAGGCCCACAGGCTGTGGTTCACATGATAAAACAGGTGCTGCACGTGCCAGCCTTCAAGGGGGCTGAGCGGCTTGATTTCGGTGGGGGGAATGTGTTCGGCCATGACAAGAGCACTTTTCAGAGAATGCATGCCGGGTCAAGGCACGGACGCTGCTACTGTATAGGCGTATCCTGCGGTCAAAATATCAATTGAATCCGCGCCGTCCGGTACTACTTTCCGACCCCCA
>JAQGPI010000522.1 GCA_028293175.1 Verrucomicrobiaceae bacterium
CCTTCTCAGGGGCGAAGTTGACGACGGCAGCGGATTTCATGGAACTGAAATCCTACATCAGTCCCCGCCGTAGTTTCCACGACAAAGATTATGTGAAATGCGGCTGATGTGCCCGTGTCGTAATACGACTACCATTGGCAATCACGTTCCTTGCGGACAAGGCTGCGCGTATCCTATTGCCACCACCGAACCCCATGCCCGACTCCACCCCACTTTCCCCTTCGCCCGCTGGCTGGCGCTGGGATCATTCGTACTCAAAGCTCCCAGCGGCCTTTCATACCCGCGTTGATCCGACCTCCGTGCGCGAGCCGAAGATGGTGATCTTCAACGAGGCCCTGGCAAAGTCATTGGGATTGGAGGCTGAGCTGCGGGAGAATGCGGCGCTGTTTGCGGGCAATGAACTGGCACCAGGAGCCCAGCCATTGGCGCAGGCTTATGCCGGGCATCAGTATGCAAATTTCACGATGCTGGGCGATGGACGAGCCATCCTTCTCGGTGAGCATATAGCACCCAGCGGCGAGCGCTTTGACATTCAGCTCAAGGGCTCGGGGCCCACTCAGTTTTCGCGTCGCGGAGATGGCCGCGCCGCCCTGGGCCCCATGCTGCGGGAGTACATCATCAGCGAGGCGATGCATGCGCTCGGCATCCCCACCACGCGCAGCCTCGCAGTCGTAACAACAGGTGAGACAGTGTATCGCGAGCGCGGGCTTCCGGGGGCGGTGCTCACACGCATCGCGGCCAGTCATATTCGTGTAGGTACGTTTGAATATGCAGCGGCCCGCAATGAGAAGCCAGCGCTGCAAGCCCTGGCCGACTACACCTTGCAACGCCATTACCCAGAGGCAGCCAATTCTGAAACGCCCTACCTTGCCTTTCTCGAAGCAGTGATTGAGCGGCAAGCTAAGCTCATCGCGCAATGGCAGCTCATCGGTTTCATCCATGGGGTGATGAACACTGACAACATGGCGCTCTCCGGCGAGACGATTGACTATGGTCCATGTGCGTTCATGGATGCGTTTGATCCCAGAACCGTATTCAGCTCCATCGACCGCCATGGCCGCTACGCCTATGGTCAGCAGCCGCACATCGCGCAGTGGAATCTGGCCCGGCTGGCAGAGGCGCTTCTGCCGCTGCTGCATGATGATGAAGCGAAGGCTATCGAGATCGCGAACGAGGCACTTCATAGCTTCGAGCCTCGCTTCAAACACTACTGGCTCGCGGGCATGAGATCAAAGCTGGGGCTCTTCACGGAAGAAAACTATGACCCGGCTTTGATCGGCTCGTTGCTTGATTGGATGCAGCAGACGAAGGCTGATTTCACGAACACCTTCCGCGACTTGTCCTCGACATCGTCGGCCACGCTTTCCGACGATCCCGCCTACCTCGACTGGCATCAGCGCTGGCAAAGCCGCCTGAGCCGGCAACCGCAGCCGTGGAATGAAGTCAGTGAGCACATGCAGCGGCACAATCCGGCTTTTATTCCACGGAATCACAAGGTCGAAGAGGCGCTCGCCGCAGCGTCCGAGAAGAATGATCTGAGCGTGATGCATCAGCTGCTGGCCGTTTTGGCCAGGCCTTACGACCACTCTCAAGATCATCCCGAATACGCCCAGCCTTTGAGTTCGGGATCGTATCGGACTTTTTGTGGGACGTAACGCCAAACATTGCAAGTCGCGGCAGCGTTGTGGAGTGCGTGTGGCAAGCGAAGCGCGACACCGCTGTGGCGGAGCAATAGGCGACGAAGAAGGTTTATCTGCTCACCAGCTTAGAGCTCCGCTAATCCGCTTCGAATCACAGCATTTTTAGTCCTAGCCACAGCCGTGTCGCGCTTCGCTTGCCACGCGCACTCCACGACGCTGTCGCGACTATTCAAAGCTACCGAAACGCCGGAACATCCTGCGCATGAATGGCCTGGCAGATCATGCGTAATGAAGCTTCCAAGTTACCATCCGCCGTCTTGAACGCATCTGCATCAATCGTGAGCGGCGCGCCCAGCACCACCAGCGGGGCACCGTACTGAGGACATTGGATGGCCTGTTCCAGGCTGAGACCGCCTACGGCTTGCACGGGAATTTTGACGGCGTTCACCACTTCGCGAAGCTGGTCCAGCGGGCTGGGCATGCGCTTGCCAGCGGCGGCGATGCCGCGGCGCTCATCATAACCGATGTGATGGATCACATAATCGCAGCCCAAGTCTTCGAGAAATTTCGCACCGTTGATCATGCTTTCGCAGACCATGTTGTCACCCATCACCTTGCAACCGAAATCGGCACCGGCCTTGACCACGCATTTGATCGTTTCGGCGTGAGCACGGGCCATCACTACCACATGGGTGGCACCGGCCCTGGCCATCATTTCGGCTTCCAGATAGCCGCCGTCCATGGTCTTGAGGTCGGCAACGATGGGCGTGTTGGGGAAGGCTTTGCGCAGGGCGCGCACACCGTGCAGGCCTTCCGCCAGGATTAGCGGCGTACCGGCTTCCAACCAATCAACTCCGGCGCGCATGGCAAGCGCAGCGGTTTCGAGCGCTTCGTCAATGTTGGTGAGGTCGAGGGAGATCTGGACGATGGGTTTCATGAGGAAGTGAGATTGCTAGACTAGACGGCAAAGCGCAGTATGGGCACGACAATGACTATGCGCAATGCGACACCTCTAAAACCTCTGGACCGCCAAAAGCGGTCGGCGACGGTGATTCGGAAATGGCAGCAAACGCGGCGCAGCTGGATGGCCTCGCTTGAGCCATCGGCGCATTTTCACCTGCTGTTTGATCACATTCCAGGCGTGTTTTTCTTCGCTAAGGACCGCGAAGGCCGCCTGATGTTTGCCAGTGAAGGACTGCGCCAAAGGTACTCTATGGCCGATGAATCAGAGATCCTAGGGATGACCGATTTCGACTTGAATCCAGGAAGGATGGCCCAAGCTTATGTGGATGACGACAAGCAGTTGCTTAGCGGTCAGGTGCCCATCATTGAGCGGCTGGAGCTGTGGTGGGATCGGCAGGGCATGCCGGACTGGTTCGTGGTGACGAAGCTGCCGCTGCGCGATCAACGCAAGCAGATGCAGGGCGTGATGGGGGTGTTGCGCCGGCCCGATGAAGCCGAGCGCCAACTGCCGGTGTTCCAGGCCGTGGCACGAGCTGTGGAAACGATTCGCCGCGACTATGCCAAACCCGTCTCCATCGCGGACCTTGCCATGGCTTGCGGTCAATCCCTGCGCCAGCTTCAGCGGCGGTTCCAGGAAGCCTTTGGCATCACGCCACAGGAGTTTCTTATCAAGACCCGCGTGCTTGCTGCCATCCGGCTGCTGGAGGAAACCAGCCTTACCGCCGCCGAGATCGCGGAGCGCTGTGGGTTTGTTGATGCGAGTGCGTTTACCGAACAGTTCAGGAAACGCACGGGGCTGACGCCGACGGCTTATCGGCGTCGGGGATGATCATTACTCCGTGAAGAAATACCTCAGCACATGGAAGTACACCGGCGCTGAAAAGCACAGTGAATCCATGCGGTCGAGCATGCCGCCGTGGCCTTCGATGAGCGTGCCCCAGTCCTTGATGCCGCGCTCGCGCTTGATAGCGGATAGGATCAATCCGCCGAAGAAGCCGGTGAAGGAAAGCAGCAGCGCCACGCCAAAGGATTGCAACGGCGAGAAGGGCGTGAGGCGGAACATGCAGGCACCCAGAAGGCTGGCCGTGAAGACGCCGCCGAGCAGGCCTTCGAGTGTCTTTTTTGGGCTGATCTTGGGCGCGATCGGGCGCTTGCCGCAGAGCTTGCCCCAGACGTATTGGAACACATCGCTGCCCTGTGTCACCGCGATCAAATACAGCACCAGTCCAGCGCTGCCCATGCGCAACGGCTCCACTTTCAAGGTCATGAGCATGGGAATGTGGCTGATGAAATACACGCAGACCATCAGGCCCCATTGCGTGCGCGCGGTGCGCGAAAGGAAGTCCTCGGCATCGCCTTGCAACACTGTCAAAACCGGGATCAGCACGAAGGCGTACACCGGGATCATGATGGCAAACAGGCCATACCAGCCGGCGTGCACGAGCCAGAACTGATAAGGCAGGATGATAAAGAACGCGGTGAACAAGGCCCGGTGATCTGCTCGCCGCGTCGGCGTGGCGGTCAAGAATTCGCGCAGCGCCAGGAAGGAGATGAGCGCGAAAATCACTAGCGTTCCTGTGCTGCCCAGCGCCAATGCCGCGAACAAAACCAGCACCATTAGCAACCAACTCTTGGTGCGTGCGTTCAGATTGGAAACTGTAGCCTTGGCTGATTCGGTGGCGGCTTTCTTTCCCAGTACAAACACGATCACGCTAGCGATGAGGAGCACTCCGAACGTCACGAATAAAACGTG
>JAQGPI010000544.1 GCA_028293175.1 Verrucomicrobiaceae bacterium
CTGACCACCGAGTGCCTCATCGCCGACATCCCGAAGGAAGAAGCCGGTGCTGATCCGCACGGCCATTCCCACGGCGACATGGGCATGTAATCGCTCCAAATAGTGGTCCGCACAGTCCTCTGTGCGGCTCATGAAACTCTGCACCCCGGGGGCGAAAGCCTCCGGGGTGTTTTGTTTTCGAATGGCGACATTCACCTCACCAGCAGCCACCCTACGGCTACCAGCACTGGCAGCAGGAACGGCAGCGAATAGCCTAACAAGTAGCTCAGGAATCCGGGCACCTTCACCCGCGCCTTCTCCGCAATGGCCTTCACCATGAAGTTCGGTCCGTTGCCAATGTAAGTGCCTGCGCCAAAGAACACGGCACCCAGCGAGATGGCGACAAGGACAGGCCCTTGTTGCATCACAAATTTCGCCACGTCGGCAGGATTACCCACGTCCATATGTTGCGCGCCCATTTTGGCGGCGAGGAAGGTAAGATAGGTCGGCGCATTGTCCAGGAAGGCTGAGAGCCCGCCGCAGGCGAAGTAGTACTGCAAAGGCGAGTGCAGGATGATGCCGTCGCCGCCTTTGAGCAGATCCAATGCGGGCAGCATGCTCAGGAAGATGCCGATGAATAGCCAGCCCACTTCCTGCACCGGATGGAAATTGAAGTCATTGGCTTTGTGTACCTCGCGCTTCGTGGTGAAGTAAGATGCCGCCGCTGCCGCGATCATGACTACCGAGGCAAGGGTCACGATGCCCAGCTTTCTTTCTGGATCGATGAATACTGCGCCCAGCACCACGGCCAGGAAGAAGAGGTTCGGCAGGCCTTTGATGCTCCAGGTTTCATGCGCGCATTCTGCGTCACGCACCTGCTTCGGCGCGCGGCGGAAGTTACGTGCATCCAGGACATAAAAGATCCCCAGCAGCAGCCCCAGCGCCAGCGCCCAGGCCTGCCAGCAGTGCTGTAGCACCCACCAGAACGGCACGCCGCGCAGGAAGCCCAGGAACAGCGGCGGATCGCCCACGGGTGTGAGACACCCTCCCACATTGCTTACAATGAAGATGAAGAACACCACATGAAAGCCGGTGATGCGGTAGCGGTTCATGCGAATCCATGGACGGATGAAAAGCATGGAGGCACCTGTCGTTCCAATGATGCTCGCCAGCACTGCGCCCATGAGCAGAAACAGCGTGTTCCGCAGCGGCGTGGCTTCACCCTTTACGCCGATGTTAATGCCACCACTGATCACATACAGTGAACCTACCAGTGCCATGAAGCTGACATACTCCTGCAGTGCATGCGCGATGGCTCCGCCCGCTCCCAGCCCGAGGTAATAATAGCCCGCCGTAATCAATCCCAGCGTCACCGCCACCTTCGGGTAGTGCCGCTCCCAGTGATGCGCCATCACTACCGGTGCAAGCGCAATGCACAGCAGCAGCGATACAAACGGCAGCACCATCCAGGGATTCGGATGCACAGCGGCAGAGGCGAGGAAGGAATGCATCAACCATCATGCGACAGTGGCGGCAAGATGCATCGCCTTTCCCGGAGCGTGGCTAACGATTCACGCAATCGTTTCGTATCGCCAAGAACCGCTCTTCGTGCTCCAATCAAGGCTCTCGTCCCGCTCACCATGAAACTGGCTTTTCTTCTCATCTTTTTGTTCGTCGCCGTAGTCTCCGCTGTCGAGCCGCCTAAGCTCGAACTGCACGAGAACGATCACATCTGCCTCATCGGCAACAGCCTGGCGGCAGATATGAGCAAGCCCGGGCATAACCATTTTGAGGCCCTGCTCTACCAGCGCTTCCCGAAGCTCAACCTCGTGGTGCGCAATCTCGCATGGCCCGCTGATGAAGTGGCCTTGCGCCCGCGCACCGATGGCTTCGGCACGCCGGATGAAAATCTTGCCTTCAGCAAGGCGGACGTCGTCATCGCCTTCTTTGGCTTCAATGAGTCCTTTAAAGGCCGGGCGGACCTGGAGCAGTTTAAGAGCGATTTGGATGCCTGGATTGTACACACGCAACAGCAGAACTACAGCGGCAAGGGCGCGCCGAAGATTGTGCTGGTCTCGCCGATAGCTGCCGCAGATTACGTCAATTTTGCTGTGCTCAATGCCAACTTGGACCTCTATACAATGGCGATGACGGAGGTCGCCGGAAAGCGGAGCATTAAATTTGCAAATATTTTCAGTCTCTCAGAAAAACGTATTCGACCTGACGGTGGCGCGATCACAACCGATGGCGTTCACCTCAATAGGGAAGGTGAGCGAGGGATCGCCTTACCACTTCACGAGGCTATCTTTGGACCTATTTATCTGAAGGAGATCGAGCCGGGATCATTGCATGGGGCGAATGCTGGCGAAGTGGTTTATACTGCCGCGTACGAGGATCACCTGATGAAGGCGATCGCCGACAAAAACTTCCATTGGTATCACCGCTACCGCATCGTCGATTCCTACTACGTATATGGTGGCAGAGCTGATCTCAAGTTTGCCGATGGTGACCAGACCAACCGTGATGTTATGCAGCGAGAGCGCGAGGTTCTGGATACCAAGGTAGCCAATCGGGATCAGCGAATTTGGGATATCGCTCAGCTTCGAATTGAAGAACTCCCCGTCACTCCAGAGGTTTCCACGACCGCCCTTCCTCGCCAACCAGACGGCCCAACACCGCCAGAAGCCTCCAATCGACGGCGACTACTGCCAAAGTCGCCCGGCGAAATTCCTTTTACTTCGACGGGCCTCTCCGAAGTGGCCGCACCGCCTGTCAACGATAGCAACTGCCCGCCGTTCCTTGAGGTTAAGACTTTCTTCGGCACCGGCAAGAAGAAGGATGCCGGGCAGAATACTGGCTTTACCAGCAAGACTGCCGAGCCCGATGAGATCAAGTTCCTCAATGCCGAGGAATCAAAGAAGCACTTCAAGCTCGCGCCTGGCTATCAGATCGAACTCTTCGCCAGTGAGGAGAAGTTTCCCGATCTCGGCAATGCGGTGAGCATGGCCTTCGATGCGCGCGGCTGCCTATGGGTTTCGACCTTCCAGAGCTACCCGCAATGGAAGCCTGGCGGCGAGATGAATGACAAGGTCATCATTCTTGAAGACAACGATCACGATGGCAAAGCCGATGAACAAATAACCTTCGCCGAGGGCCTGCACATGCCCATCAGCTTTCAGTTCTACAATGGTGGCATCCTGTTGAGCCATCAACGCGAACTGCTCTTCCTCAAGGACACCAACAATGACGACAAGGCCGACATCCGCGAGCAGGTGCTCGATGGCTTTGATTCGGCCGACAGCCATCATGTGATCAACAGTTTTACTTACGGTCCCGGCGGTGATTTGTATTTCCAGGAGGGCACATTCCAGCACTCACAGGTTGAGACTCCGTATGGCCCCGTGCGTTGTGTGGACGCTGGAACCTACCGCTACGAACCGCGCACCAAAAAGCTCGATGTCTTCGTGAGCTACAAGTACGCGAACCCGCACGGCATCGCCTTTGACAAGTGGGGTCAGGTTTTCATCGCCGATGCCAGCGGCGGCGCGAACTACTTCGGCACCGCCTTCTCTGGTTATCTCCCATACCCCGAGAAGCACAACACCATGAAGCAGTGGTTCCCCAAGCGCGTGCGCCCCACCAGCGGCTGCGAGTTTGTCTCATCACGCCATTTCCCAGATGAAGCCCAGGGACGCTTCCTGCTTAACAACTGCATTGGTGTGCAGGGCATCTTGCAGCATGAGGTCAAAAAGGTCGGTTCCGGTTACGAGGGCAAGGAAATAGAGCCGCTGCTGCTCAGCGACGATCCTCTGTTCCGTCCTGTCGCCATGTCCTTCGCTCCGGATGGCAGCCTCTATGTCATCGACTGGGCCGAAGCCCTCATCGGCCACATGCAGTACTCGATCCGCGATCCGCTGCGTGACAAGACACATGGCCGTATCTGGCGCATTACGTATCCGGGCCGACCGCTGGTGCAGGACCCGAAAATTGCAGCGGAAAGCGTGGAGAGTCTGGTCATCACCTTGATGCACACGCCTGAGTTGCGAACCCAGGAACGCATAAAGCAGGAGCTGAGTACGCGCCCGACTCAAGCAGTGATGAAGTCGCTGCATGATTTTTTTGTCTCATCTAGCAACCTGCTCGCACCGGCTGGCCCTGACAACGAAGCTGTGAGTTTCGAGGTTCTGACAAATCTCTGGCTCCATCAATGGCACGACACAGTTGACGAGGATCTGCTCAAGATGGTCCTCCGCTGCCCTGAGCCCAAAGCCCGAGCTGCCGCCACGCGTGTGCTCTGCTACTGGCGCGACCGCGTCAAAGACCCCCTTGGTCTGCTCATGCAACAGGCAAAGGATGAAAGCCCGCTGGTGCGTCTCGAAGCCGTGCGTGCCGCCAGCTTCTTTTCGAAGCCTCAATTGGCATCCATGCCGGAGTCTTCGGTCAAAGCCGCCGATGTCGCTCTCGAAGTCCTCAACCACGAGATGGACTACTACTTGGACTACACGCTGGGCGAGACCATGCGCGTGCTTGATGTGGATGTGAAGTCGCTCAAGAATCCGAAGGCCATCGCCTATGTGGTGAACCGCCTCACCAATGACGAGCTGGCCACCGCCCCTGAAGTAGAGGCTGTTTGGCAGGCACGGGTGGAACGCAAAGGCTTTGATCCTGTGAAACGGGAGGCTGCGATGAGCAAGCTCGCCGAATTGCGTGAGCAGGAGCGCACCCTCATTCTTACCGATGCCATCGCCAAGCTGGACACGCAGGGGGCCGAAGCGCAGCCTGCCGTCCTGGAATTAGGCCATATGCTCCTCAGCGGCGGCACGCCCGTGTTGAAGCCGTATCGCGCCCTGCTTTACACGATGAGCCGCAATGCCATCAGCCAGAGCTTTACTCGCGAGGTAGCCTATGCCGCTGTGACCGTGGCCGATGGCAAACCCGATGATGTTTGGGCCGCCACAGATGATGACGTTGCCACACGCACCATGTTGCTCAATGCCATCTCTCAGATTCCCGATCCCGCCTTGCGGGCTGCATTCCAACCGAAGGTGGAAGCCTTGTTTAACAACGACAAGCTGCACAACAACATCCGCCGTGCAGCGCTGAAGGTCTTGCCGCTGCTTGGTGCGCAGAATGCAGCGTCGAATTTTGTCGTCCTCGCCAATCATCTGAAGCGTGCGCCTTCATCTGCCGTAGCAATCAGTGCAATGCTGCAACTGCCGAAGGAAGGCTGGGACAAAGCGCAGGCTCCAGAGCTTGCGAAACTCCTGCTCCATCAATGCACGCAGATTCCTGCCGACCGCCGCACCAGCGATGAATTCATGGAAGCTCAGCAACTCGGTATCGATCTTGCCTCTTTGATGACTGATGGCGATGCGATGAAGCAACAGTTCCGCAGCCTTGGCGTGGCCGTGGTCCTATTGAAGACGCTGCGCGAACAGATGATCTACGACAAGCTCAGCTTCGAGGTGGAAGCTGGCAAGCCGGTGGCTATCATCTTCGAAAACAATGACATCATGCCGCACAATTTCGTCATCGTGAAGCCTGGCACTCTCGAAGACGTGGCGATGAAAAGTCAGACCATGCCGCCAGTGCCTGACAAACAAGGACGCCTCTACATTCCCGAGTCTGACAATATTCTTGCGGCTACTAAGATGCTTGAGCCGGTCCAGAAGCAAAAGCTGACCTGGGTCGCACCCAAGCAACCAG